>JACOTG010000041.1 GCA_016178505.1 Planctomycetota bacterium | reverse complement strand
CGGTACGTGAGCTGGGTTTAGACCGTCGTGAGACAGGTCGGTCCCTATCTACTGTGGGTGTAGGATACTTGAGGAGAGCTGTCCTTAGTACGAGAGGATTGGGATGGACGAACCTCTGGTGAATCAGCTGTTCCGCTAGGAGCATGGCTGAGTAGCTACGTTCGGGTAGGATAAACGCTGAAAGCATATAAGCGTGAAGCCAACTCCAAAACTAGGTATCCAGGCCCTTCGGGGCGAGAGGCACCTTGGAGACTACGAGGTTGATAGGCCAGGTGTGTAAGCGCGGTAACGCGTTCAGCTTACTGGTACTAACTAGCCGATTGCTTGACCACATTTTTTGAGCATCTCTTGCCGCTCGATCGAGTGAGCGCAAATCGCTTTCGAGATTCAGTTATCAGAGATCAGGTCCGGCGAGTGTTCCTCGCCGGACCTGTTTTTTTTTGGCATGGGGGAGGCGATCAGCTCGTGTATCGCCGAACCATCGCGACGACGACTCCGTGAACCTTGAACCGGGTGTCGATGACGTGCCCCGAGGAAATGCCAATTCGCTGGAGTCGAACGGACGGCCCGTCGGAGAAGTACTTCATCACGCTCATGTGGCCGTCGTCTACCGACGCAATCACGGTAGCCCCGTTACTCGGTTGAGCGCGCCGGTCGACGATGATCACATCACCGCTTTGTAGGTGTTCAGCGGTCATCGAATCTCCCCGAATACGAAGCGCGAAGCACTCGTGGGTATCGGGAAACAGACTCGAGAACGAGAATGGGTTCGAGTGTTCGGCCTCACGAACGGAATCGCCGGCTGAGATCGTTCCCTCGAATGGAACCTTCAAGGAATCAGCAGCCGATTCGCCGTGCACGAACTCGATGGACCGAGCATGGTTTCGGGTTTTCTGGATCACTCCCTTCTTCTTGAGTGCTTCGACGTGTTCGAACACCGTGATCTTCGAGACACGGAACTGGCGCGCGATTTCGTCGAGCGTTGGGGAGATTCGGTGCTTCGTGCGGAAGTCGCGGATGAAGTCCGCGATCTCGAGCTGGCGCTTCGTCAGGTACATCGTCAACGTTCCTTTCAGGCACGAACGATTCGAGATGCGCGAGGCGGAGCACTCACGGTCGCCCGCGCCGTCATCAACGCTGGGTCGCACCACGATCCAGAACGAGTCGATCGCTTTCGATGCGTCCAAACGCCCGGATCGGTGAAGCTCCGGGAAGTGGGATGAATACCGAATCGGCCCCGAATCGACAAGCAGTGGCCAAAGCGGCTTCTCCCGTTGGAATCAACACCGCTCGCGCCCTATAATTGCACCAACTTTCGTGATGCAAGGGGTTGTCATCGAGACGAGGTCCGCCGCTTTCACCTGCCGCGCCCGCGAGGCTTCGTGAACGAACTACTCGTCACGCCGCGCCTCGTTTCCTCGCCGGTTTGGAAGGATCTGCCCGTCGAGGTCACCGACGCTCTCGTGATCGGGAGCGGCGTAGCGGGCCTTCGCGCGGCAATCGCTGCGGCCGAGTGGGGGCGAGTGATGGTTCTCGCCAAAGATCGGCTCGCCGAAACGAACAGCCAATACGCGCAAGGCGGAGTCGCCGCCGCTCTCGCTGAAGACGACAGCTATGAGAAGCATGCCGAGGATACCCTCGCCGCGGGTCAGGGCATGGCCGATCCGGACGCCGTTCGTTTCTTGGTGACCGAAGGTGCTCGCCGAGTCAAAGAGCTCGTTGAATGGGGTGGCAATTTCGATTGCGAAGGGAATCGATTGCTGCTCACTCAGGAGGGGGGCCATTCGCACCGTCGAATCGTTCACGCTGGTGGAGATGCGACGGGCCGGGAGATTCAATCGGTTCTTCTTCGCCGCGCGCACGCAATGCCTTCGATTCGACTTCGAGAGAATGCATTCGTTCTCGATCTCGTTGGGCACGATGGACGAGTGTGCGGCGCTCTCGTTCATCGCGACGACGGGAAGGCGTGCGTGATTTGGGCGAGAGCCGTGATTCTCGCGTCCGGTGGCGCCGGTCAGGTCTATCGCGAGACAACCAATCCGTCCGTAGCGACTGCAGATGGCGAGGCGCTCGCATTTCGAGCCGGTGCCGTCCTTCGCGACATGGAGTTCGTCCAATTCCACCCAACCACGTTCTACGTAGCCGGCGCCGCGAGAAAGCTGGTCAGTGAAGCTGTTCGCGGCGAGGGCGCCTATCTGCGGGACGCGCGCGGCGAGAGGTTCATGCCCTCGTATCACGCGCGCGCCGAGCTTGCGCCCCGGGACGTCGTCAGCCGTTCGATCCTCGCACAGATGCGGAAGACGGGGACGACTCATGTTTTCCTCGACCTCACGCATCTGGACCCCGAGGCGATGCGTCGGCGATTCCCGGGACTCGCGGATCTGTGTCGTGAGTACCACATCGACATCACACGTGAGGGCGTACCGGTGCATCCATCCGCGCACTACATGATCGGCGGGGTGCGCGTGGACAAGTTCGGCCGGAGCAACCTCAAAGGGCTGTATGCGTGTGGCGAAGTGGCTTCGTCCGGCGTTCACGGCGCAAACCGACTGGGTTCGAATTCGCTCCTGGAATGCCTCGTCTATGGCGCCAGTGCCGGAGAATCGGCGTTCGAATGTGACGAGCCACCGAGTGCCGGCCAAGTCCTTGGTTCGATGCCAGGCGACGCAACGGCGGGCCCGATGGCGACGACACCCGAAATCGAGGATGCTCGTCAGAGTCTCCGAAGCCTCATGTGGCGCGCCGTCGGAATCGAACGCGATGGCGACGGTCTCCGCGCCGCCGAACGACAGATCCTTCATTGGAGCAGCTACCTGCTTCCATACTGCTTCGCCGTTACTCGGGGCGTCGAACTCCAAAACATGCTGACGACTGCTCGACTCATCGTGCGCAGTGCCATCGTGCGCCAGGAGACTCGCGGCGTACACTTCCGCCGCGACTTTCCGAATCGCGACGACGAGCATTTTCGCAGGAGTCTGGTCCTATGGCGGGATTCGGAAGGCCGATTGAAATCGGCAATCGAGTCGCCGGGAGGTCATCCGGATCGTGATGTATCGCGCTGACGTTGGTGGCGGACGACGCTGGCACCGAGCGATGCTCGTCGGTTTCTTCGACTCGTCCAACGAATCCAGGGGCGACGGGCCAGATCTTCCTGAATTGGCTCGACTCGTACGAACGGCCGGGGGCGAGGTCGGCTGCACGATCACTCAAAGACGGGACCGAGTCGACTCCGCGTACTACGTTGGCAGCGGCAAGGCGCACGAAATCTCCGATTCGGTCCGAACCGAGCACTGCGACGTCATCGTTTTCGACAACGAGTTGTCGCCACGACAAGTTCGCAACCTGGAGCGTGTGTGCAAATGTCGCGTCGTCGACCGCACGGAGCTCATCCTCGGGATCTTCGCCAAACACGCTCGCTCGACTCAGGCGCAACTGCAAGTCGAGTTAGCCCGGCTCGAGTACGAATTGCCGCGCCTTCGTCGCATGTGGACGCACTTGTCACGAATTCATGGCGGCGGCGGTGGTGCCTCGCCGGGGGCACTTCGCGGTCCGGGTGAAAAGCAGCTGGAGACGGACCGGCGTCAGTTGCGGCATCGAATCATCGATCTTCGACGAGAACTCGGAAGCGTCGAGAATCGCCGGCAACGGGAAGTCGATCATCGAACGGATCTCTTCTCCGTGTCGCTGGTCGGCTACACGAACTCTGGGAAGTCCACGCTTCTGAACTCACTCACGGGAGCAAACGCGCTCGTCGCGGATCAGCTCTTCTCGACGCTCGACACGCTGACTCGAGTATGGACGCTTCCAGGTCGGCGACGCGTGCTCCTCAGCGATACGATCGGATTCATCGATCGCCTGCCACACCACCTCGTCTCGTCGTTTCACGCGACTCTTGCTGAGACTCGTTCCGCCGATCTCGTGCTGCACGTCGTCGACGCGGGTTCCGAGAGAGCCCTGGAGCACGCGCACGCGGTCCGCGACGTGCTCGAGAAGATCGGCGCGAGCCAGCGGCCTACATTGGTGGTCATCAACAAGGCGGATCGGGTCGGGAGTTTGCTCGAGCTGCGAGTGCTTCGAAACGAGTTTCCCGATCACGTGGTCGTGTCTGCAGCGACCGGCGACGGATTGCTCGACCTCGGAATTACCGTCGAACGATTGCTGGAGGAGGCGTGGGTCGAGGTCGCCGTGCACTGCTTCGCGGGCGATGGAAAGGCGTTCGCGTTGCTGCAGGAGCACGGGCGTATCCTCGAAACCCAGTTCGACGAGGATGCTTCCGCGATCGTCCGGGCAATGATCGACCCGCGTGAGGAAGGGAGGATCCAGAAACACATCACGGCGAACGGCGGTCGGTGTCAACGCATACGAACGGCCGACTTCGTCAAGGGATGCGAAGCTCCTGCCCGATCTTGAGCCGCGCCGGATCTTCGATCCCGTTCAAATCTGCGATCTCCTTCCAACGCGCCGCGCTTCCGAGCAACCGTTTCGCGATCACGCTCAGAGTGTCACCTTGGCCGACGACATACGTGCGATCGGAAGCGCTTCGCCCAATCGGCGAAGTGTGGGCTTTGGCGTCGCCGGCGCCCAGCCCGGCATCGTCCAGGGTTGACGGAGCGCCGGCGCCTTCCGGTGGGATCGACATGGGAGCGACATAATGTGGAAGGCGGATGCCGCCGATTTGAAAAACGACTTCTGTTTCAGCGTCGGGGTCGAATCGTCTCTTCTGAGCAGCGCTCGCCGTGTCTGGAGGGCGATTGCCGATGGCGAGGGTCGCGGGTGCACTGTTCGTCGACGAAGGCCGGAAGAGCGAATGCCGGAGAACGAAAAGCAGCGAGACCCCGAGCGCAGCGACTGACAAGAAACCGATCGACCACAGTCGTCCGGTCGCCATGTTAACCCTCCCGGGGACCGCCCGTCCCCGTCGGATCCGCGGTCACTTCCAGCTCGTAGCGGACTCGTCGTCGTCGAACTAGCCGCTGACGCGAGATTCCTCACCTTTCGCAGACGTCGGGTTCGCCGGTCCCGACTTCGCGTCGACGTCGCCTGAGCCGCCTTTCTTGGATTCCTTGCTCTTGGGTTCGCCGTCATTCGGTGACGAGCGAGGCTTCGGAGGCTGGGGTTGTTTTCCCCGGGCCGAATCCCCACCGGTGTCGCCACCCTCTGCAGAAGCGATGATGCGTCGTCGACGCTCGGCGTAGTTCTCGAACGCGATCGCAAGCGGGCTCGCGATGTAGATCGACGAATACGTACCGAACACCGTGCCGACCATCAGCGCGAACGAGAGCCCTTCGAGCTCGCTGCCGTGCCCATAGTTGACGAAGAACAGGACCGTCACGACCATCAATACGGTCAGCGACGTCAGGATCGTTCGACCGAGCGTTTCGTTGCAACTGGTGTTGATGATCTCTTTCAGCGTCCCCTTCATCTTGCCCAAGTTCTCGCGAACTCGATCGAAGATGACGATCGTGTCGTTGATCGAATATCCGACGATCGTGAGGAAGGCCGCAATCGAATTCAGGTCGATCCTTGCGTGGATCAATCCCATCCAGTCGAAGAACACCACGAAACCGAGCGCGATGATCACGTCGTGGAAGAGACAAAGGGACGCGGCAAGGCCCCAATTGAGATTCTTGAATCGCACTCGGATGTAAATCGTCATCGCGATGAGTGAGAGCACGATCGCGAGCACGGCCTTGTTCTTCAGATCCTTCACGACGGTCGGGCCGGTGCTCTGAACGACCGGAAATGGATCCGGCAGACGCAGTCCGTCCGCGACCGCCATGCGTCGCACGACGCGTTCGATCTCGATCGGGTCACCAGAGACTTTCGGGTCCGCGTGCTTCGCACTGACGTCGAACCGCGTGAGTGTCTCGGTCTGCTCGAGTGTCTTCACGACCGGCGGCGGCGTGAATTGCGCATCGCCGAGCATCTTCGAAACCGTGGTGGCGTCGACTCGACCCTCGACACCGAGCTCAAACTCGTAACCTCCACCGAGCGGTTTCAAGGCGGGGTCTGTCGTGTCGATCGGAATGGGTGACTTCGCCGAGAATCCCTTAGGTACCAACAACTCGTGGTACGCCTTTTCGATGTCGTCCTGGAATTGACGGACGAGCAAGCCCTCGTCGTCGCCGGATTTCTGCGCGAGGGGAGTTTGAATCGAGAAATGAGTTGCGTCCCCCTCGGACAGCTCTTCGCCAGGAACGCTGATCGCGGAGACGACGGCATCGGGGTACTTCGGCTTTTCGTTTCCCTTTTCGTCTTTGATCGTCATGGCTTCGAGCGTCTGCCGGATCTCACCGACCTTGCGGCCTTCCTTCAGCGACATTTGGACGAGGGCCCCGCCGGTGAAGTCGAGGCCATACTTGTCGTCGCCGCGCATGAAGAATACCGCGAGCGAAACGACCATGAAGGCGATGCTGACGCCGATTGCCGGCCACATGATCTTGAAGAACTGGATGTTCGGTTTCTTGAAGAGATGCATCATGTACAGCTCTTTGATCATCCCGCCCTCGGCCAGGAAGGCCAGAATCGTGCGCGTGACGAACAACGCGGTGAACAACGAAGCCGCTTCGCCCATGATCATCGTCAGCGCGAATCCCTGGATCGGTCCCGTGCCGGCCAGGTAGAGGATGATTGCGGCGATCACGACCGTGATGTGCGCGTCCAAGATCACGATCGTCGCACGATCGTAGCCGTTCTTGAGCGCTTGAAGGAGCGTCTTGCCCTTCGCGCGTTCTTCTCGGATGCGTTCGTTGATGAGGATGTTCGCATCGACCGCCATTCCGAGGGTGAGCACGATGCCGGCAATGCCGGGCAACGTGAACGTCGCGTTGAACAGCACCATGATCGCGACGAGCAAAACCAGGTTCAAGATCAACGCCACGTTCGCGATCAAGCCCGCGAGGCGGTAGTAGATGAGCATGAAGAGTACGGTCACGCCGGCGGCGATGAGGCACGCGAGGTAACCGAGGCGAATCGACTCCTCGCCGAGCGTGGGTCCGATCGTGCTTTCGTGGAGTAGCTCCGGCTTGACCGGGAGGCTTCCCGCTCGAAGCACTTCCACCATGTCCTTCAGCTCTTTGGAATCGTATCCGCCCGGCTTCTCGATGATCCCTTGATCGGAGATCTGACTATTGATGACCGGCGCGGTTTCGATGTAGCCGTTGAGGACGATCGCCATGCGACGCTTCACGTTGTTGCCGGTCAGCGTCCCCATCTCCCGGGCCTTGTCTGGCTTCAATTCGAAGTGAACCGCCGGAAGTCCCAGGCTGTCCGATCCCTGGGATGCTTTTTGGAGATTCTCGCCGGCGACCGCGTACTGCGGCTCCATCTTCAGGAACTCGCCGACTCCCGTGGCTCGTGCCGACTCTTTCGGGGTGTAGTAGAACCACCTGTACTTGTCGGGCTGAGGTCCGACGTAGGGATCCGGCGGGATTTGGCCTTTGTCTTTGGCCTCTTTGATCTTTTGCTCGATGTCCTGACGTTTCTTCGTCTCGTCGTCGAACTGGATTCCCGCGGGAGCGAGCTCGTCTCGCTCGGCGACGATTCGGAACTCGAGCTTCCCCAGTTGAGTGAGCTTGTTCTTGACCCGCTCGACCTCGGCCTTGTCCGCGCCGGCGAGCTGGATCTCGATCTGGTCCTTGCCGAGTGCGCGAAACGTGCTCGCCTGGAGGCCCTGCGGGTCGAGCCGCTTCTGCATCACGCCGATGCAAGCGTTGACCGCATTCTCCGTGACGCCGGTCGATTCGTCGGGCTTCACGCGGTACACGAGCGTCGAGCCTCCCTTGAGGTCGATGCCGTAACGCGGCTCCCACTTGTAGAGTGCAAAAACGGAAAGCGCGAGGACCACAACGATGAGAAGTGTCCTCGCCCCGAGATTCTTGACCATCGATCGTTCTCCTCAGGCGACCGTCCGCCGCCCGCTGGACGTCCGCTTCAGGCTCGCTCGCCCCGACTACGCTTCTTTCACCACCGCCGCTGGTTCGGGTGTGTTGCGTCTCACCGGTTTTTGGGGGGGCGCTTCGGCCGCGGCAGCCTTCTTTTCCATTCCACCGGCGATTTGCTCCTTCACCTTGCCCTTCTTGCCTGTCAGGTCGCGCAAGTAGTAGAGCCGCGCCCGGCGGACCTTTCCCTTTCGCTGAACGAGAATGTCGCCGATCTTGGGAGAGTGGAGCGGGAACACGCGCTCGACACCTTCCCCCTCGACGATTCGCCGCACCGTGAAGTTCTCCCGAATGCCTCGACCCTTGCGACGGATCACCGTGCCGACGAACGACTGGAGTCGTTCCTTGTCGCCTTCGAGGATCTTCACCTTCACTTCCACGGTGTCACCGACCCGGAAGTTCGGCGTGGTCGACTTCAGGTACGCTTTCTCGATTCGACTGACCAAGTCCATGGATGACTCACCCTCTCTCGAGATTCGACTCGTCCGGGCCGGCCGAAGTGCGCCTCCGGCCTGTTTCCATTTGGCTCAGACCCGTGGTTATCGGATTTTCGACGGAACTGCCTGCAGCATCACTCGTTTTCGCGAGTAGGTCGGCTCGACGACTGCGAGTCCGATCGATGGATTGCGATTCGCGCCAGCGACGAATCCGTGCGTGATCGCCAGACAGGAGGACTTCCGGTACTTCCATCCCGCGAAAGACGGCGGGCCGCGTGTAATGGGGATGCTCGAGGAGGCCAGACGTGAACGAATCCTGCGCTGCAGAATCGACGTCGCCAAGCACCCCCGGAATCAGACGCACCGTCGCGTCGATCACGGCGAGCGCGGGAACCTCACCGCCGGTCAGGACGAAATCGCCAAGCGAGATTTCTTCGTGTGGGAACGCGTCGCAGATGCGTTGATCGAAGCCTTCATAGTGCCCGCACAGAAGAATGAGGTCCGGCCCTGCGGCGAAGCGCCGCGCCGTCTCCTGATCGAATCGCGAGCCAACCGGCGTCAGCACGACCAGCCTCGCGTCGCGCCCAACCGATCGACCCTCGAGCACCGATTCGATTGCCCCGACGACCGGCTCAGGACGAAGGACCATCCCCGGCCCGCCACCGTAAGGACGATCGTCTACCTTGCGGTGCCGGTCGGTCGAGTAATCGCGAATGTCGTGGACCACGATCTGCACGATCTTCTTTTCCTGGGCGATCTTGAGCATCGATTCGTCCAGGAACCCACGGAACATTCCAGGGAACAATGTGAGGACGTCGACTCTCATGGGAGACGCTCATTCGGCCCTTTCCAAGTACAGGCCAGAGCCGCAGAGGCTACGGACGACCTGAAGAGGAGTCAAACAAAAAAGGAAGAGCGGTTGGTGCGTCGTGCTAGCATCGCCCGCAAGTCGGCGCGGAGCGCGGTGTCGGACTCGGATTCGTGAGACAACCCATGTTCAGCGGCATCGTCGAGGGAATTGGGACGATTGTTCGAGCCACGCGCCGGAGAGGTGCGGTTCGGCTCGCAGTCGATGCCGATGGCATTGCGGGAGACACGAAGCTCGGCGACTCGATCGCCGTCGACGGCACGTGTCTCACCGTGGTGTCCCGGCGCGCGCGTCTTCTCGAGTTCGACGTGGTGTCGGAGACGCTTGCGCGAACGACCCTCGGCACTCTTCGTCCGCGAAGTCGAGTCAACCTCGAGCGATCGCTGCGCCTCTCAGATCGCGTCGGCGGTCATCTCGTCACCGGACACGTCGATGGGCTCGGGACGATCGTGGCCTTCGACCGCCGCCCCGGCGAAGCATGGCTCACCGTCGAGGCGCCTCCAGATCTCGCGGTCGGTATGCTGCTCAAGGGGTCGATCGCGATTGCCGGCGTCAGCTTGACGATCGCTCACGTCGATGGCGAGCGCTTCTCGGTTGCGCTCGTCCCGCTCACGTTGCGCGTTACGACGTTCAACTCGCTCGTCGTCGGCGACCCCGTCAACCTCGAGACCGACGTGCTCGGCAAGTGGGTGCGACGCCTTCTCGAACAGTCAGGCGCGCTCTCCGTTCGTGCCCCTGTCAGAAGATCGCGAAGAGTGCTGCGGTAAAGGTCGTGATCGGCGCCGCCTCGCGCGCATCCTGCACCGCGCCGCGGATCTGCTGGAACACGCGCGCGACCTCGTTGTAGAGATCGTCACGGCGAAGGAGCTTCCCGAGCGATCCTTCACCGTTCTTGACGTCCGCGACGATCGTGCGGACGTCGGCGACGATTTGATTCGCGTTGTCGTAGAGCGCCGGATCCTTGACGAGCTTGCCGAGGGTTCCTTCACCTTTGTTGACGCCCTCGAGCACCGCGTTTCCGTTCTTGGCGAACGCCGATAGATTCTCGTACAGGGTGTCGTCCTTGAGGAACTTGCCTGCCGTGCCTTCGCCTCGAGCCAGGCCCCCCGTGACCTCGCGGACGTTGGCTACCGAATCGCGAAGGTCGCTCGAAAGTTGTTCGTCCGTGAACAGACGTCCCACGACTCCCTTTCCAGCGCGGATGTCCGCCGTCACGGCCGCGACGTTGCCAGCGGCTTGATCGACCTTCTGGTACAGGTCGTCGTCGTACACGAGCTTGCCGAGAGTTCCGCGCCCGTTCGCGATTTCGTCCGTTGCCTTGGTGACGTTGCGGAGAGTTTGAGCGACCGATTCCTTCATGGCCTCGTCGTAGATGAGTGCGCCGAGAAGGCCCTTGGCCTGCCGAATGTCGGAGGTGATCTGACTCAGATCGCGAATGGCCGAGTGAAGCGGTTCGCGGTTGTCGTCGATCACGCTGCTCAGCGCTTTCGCCAGCTCCGGCGTCGAACGACCGGGGAGTGGGACGCTCGTGTCCACCGGCTTCTTGCCCGGCGTGCCGGGATCGATGTCGATTTGCTTGCCGCCGAGGAGGGTCGCGTCGCTCACGAGGAGGTCGTAGTCCTCCGTCAGTGTCACCGGCTCCTTCAACCAGAGCGTCACGCGGACGCCTTTGCCGTTCGGGTTGAGCGCGATGGTCTTCACCTTGCCGCTCTTGAGACCGAGGACCATCACGTTGTCGCCTTGCTTCAGTCCCTTCACTTGTCCGAAATCGACGGTCAGGTACTGGCCGCGACCGAAGTGAATGTCCGAGAGGTAGACGGTGAAGAATCCCAGGACACCGAGAATGGCAAAAAAGATCAACCCGACGGCGACTTCTCGCGACATCTTCATGACGACCTCGCTTTCACTTCGTTGCGCATCGACGTGCGCGGCGTTTTCCGTGAGTGCGACTTCAACGGCGGCATTCGTTCACAGCAGGGATCGTTCCTCGCGTTCGTCTTGCCGGCCTTCCAGGAAGTTCTGGAGATCCTCGTTCTTGCTCGCCTGAATCTCGGCTGGCGTCCCCACTTCGACGATCTTCCCGTTCGACAAGAACCCGATCCGGTTGGCGATCCGGTACGCGACGTGGAGTTCGTGGGTGACGACCACGGACGTGACGCCGAGGCGACGATTCATGTCGATGATCACTTCTTGGATCGAGTTGGATCGCACGGGGTCGAGCCCAGTCGTGGGCTCGTCGTAAAGAATCACGAGGGGCTCGAAAATCAGCGCGCGAGCAATGCCCACTCGCTTCTTCATTCCGCCGGAAAGCTCGGCGGGCATCTTCGAGCCTTCTCCGGTGAGTTGCACGAGGTCGAGTTTCTGCTCGACCCGCGTGCGGATCTCCTCTTCGGAAAGTCGAAGATGCTCACGAAGCGGAAGCGCCACGTTCTCGAAGACGCTCAGCCAGTTGATGAGGGCGCCGAATTGAAACACGAAACCGAATTTGAGTCGAACCTGGCGAACGTCGCGATCGAGCAACTTCGTGATGTCTTCTCCGTGTACGAGAACGTTTCCCGAGTCCGGTCGCATGAGGCCGACCATCAGCTTCAATGTCACGCTCTTGCCCGCGCCGCTTCGTCCCAGGATGACGAAAACTTCTCCTTGTCGAATCTCGAGGTTCATCCGGTTGATGACGGCACGGTCGCCCAGCACCTTCGTCACCCCGACCAGCTCGATCATCGGTGCGGAGCCGCCACCCTCGCTCGTCGGCGGGGTCGAATCGATCGTGCTCATCGTGTTCGTGCCGTCCATGGATTCATGGATCAATCATCATCAATCATCAATGATAGAAGAGCGACGAGATGAAGTAGCTCGAGGCGATGATGAGGAGAAACGCGCTCACGACGGCGCTTCGCGTCGCGCGACCGACGCCGAGCGCGCCGCCCTCGGCTCTCAGGCCCGCTCCACAACCGATGACGGCGATTTGTATACCGAAGATCACGGCCTTGAAAAGACCGGTGTAGATGTCTTTGGGAAGGCCAAAGACGTGATCGAGCGTCGTGAGCGAATCGAGAGCTTTGTCGAAGTAGAGTTGAAAGCTCACTCCGAACTGCGTGTTGGCGATGATGCCTACGCCGATGATGCCGACGATGTTCGTGAGGATCGTCAAGAGCGGCGTCACGATCGCCATGGTGACGATTCGAGGCATCACGAGATAGCTCACGGGACTCACGGACATCACTTCGAGAGCGTCGATCTCCTCGGACACCTGCATGGTGCCTAGTTCCGTTGCCAGCGACGAGGCGACGGTGGCCGTGAGAATCAGCCCCGTGATGAAGGGCCCCATCTCGCGGCACATCGCGATGCCGACGAGTGACCCCAGCTGCTCCTGCAGCCCCAGCTCGCTGAACTGCACTCCGGTCTGCAGACTGAGAATCATTCCACTGAACATCGCGACGATCGCCGTGACGGGAATGCTACGCACGCCATAGGTGAAGCAGAGTTCGATGATGACGTGGCGTTTACGCGGGACCTCGGACAGATGGCGAATCGCGCGTCCGAGCAAGAGGACGCTGTCGCCTGCGGTCCCCGCCGCATTGAGGAGTATCTTCCCCGTTCGCGCTGCGATGCCAGTGCTGTTCATGCGTGAGCGATAATCGATTTCACCAGCTCGGGAACCGAGGAAGATAGAAAAAACGCAGCCCGGCCCCGGAGTCGTCCGACTCGTACTGCACGAGGCCGAACAGGAACGAGTGATTCACGGTTCCCTTCTGTTCGCGGCGATAGCTCCAAAGGAGGGGCACTCGATACTCCTCGAAGTCGGGCCCCCAGCGATGAACGAACGAACGCAGCCAAGTCTCCTCGCGTCCCGATCCATCCGGCTTGGTCGATCGATGATAGAGGCTCCACAGGAACCCGTAGACTTCTTCGAATCCTTCGAGGCGAAACGGAACCAGGGTGAGGAACTGGAAGTCGAGTGCGCCACTCGCGGTCCGATCGCGATAGAAGAGCGGCCATAGCTTGAAGTAGCTGGACGAGTTCGGATCTCCGGTTTGCTGACGATCGATCGAAACGACGAACGGCAATGCGTAGAAGTGATGCGCACTCGTCCAACTCGTGTGCTCGTAGCGGTTCCACAGAAAAGGCCAAAGAACGAACGTGCTATCGAGTTCCGAGCTGTTGGTCCAGCCGAACAAGGGCCAGATGCGGAACCGGTCGATGTCCTTTCCTCGCTCTCGCTTCAGAAGGGGCCACGGTGCGTCGTAGGCGAGGTATCCCGTGCGGTCGTTCGTGGCCCAACTGAAGAACGGCCAAAGTACCGTGTGTTTTTGCGACTGAGGCGACGATTCGACACCGTAGAACGGCCATACGAACGTCCACGACGACGGATCGTTCGTGTCGAGCCTCTCATGTCCCCACTGCACGAACGGCCAGAGCACGTAGCGCCGATCGAACGACCCGTCCTTCACGCGGGCTCCGTAGAACGGGAGAACGCTGACGGCGGTCATGCCAGGTCCCTTCGACACGCTGACGATCGGCCACAAGACGTTGACGGATTTCGTTTCGCCGACTCGCGTATCGGAATAGATCGGGAACAGGATGAAATGGATCTCGTCCCGCCCGAGCTGTCCCTTGAGGTTCCCGCCGAACGGGAAAAACGCAAAGTAGCTTCCTTTGGTCGGAGTCGTTCCGCCGGCAAGCAACGGCAACACGAACCAGTCGCGTTGCCAGCCGTCCCCCGTCAGCCACGTGCGATTCGAGTAGATGGGGAAGAATCGAACGAAGCTCTCCATCGGCGTCGAAACGTACTGACCGAACGGCCACAAGAACTTGACGTCTTCCTTGTTCTGACGCGGGTACGCGGTCGCGACGAACAGCGGGCGCAAGGCGAACGTTTGGCTCTCGGCGTCGACCGCGGACTCGAGGATTGGACCGAAGACGTCGGTCTCCGAACTTCGACCCTCGGGCGCTTCGTAGGTGTCGATGATCGGCCAGAGCGAAGTTTCGGATCCGAGGTTTGTAAGGCGGCAGGCCGACAACGACGAGAGCATGGCAGCGGTAAAGAATCGGAGGCCGAGCGTTCGAAACGACTCCAATCCCGCCCGCCGCCACCCTCCCGGGTGAAGTGAATTCATCCCGTCATCGATCTTCTGGGCCGCTGCGGATTTCGTCCGCCACGGCCTCGGCTCGACCGTTGAAAAGAGACGTTCGCGTCGATGACCGCTCGTCGGTGGACCGCCCTCGTGGAACACGCGATTGAACGGGGGATTCTAGGGAGCCCCTTCGTGCGGGTCAACGGGTGAAGAGCGCGATCATGCGGCGACGGGGCCGGCGACGTGCCGCGGACGGTCGAATCGAGCCGCGGAATCCGCCGAGCGATTCGCGCGAACGCGATCGGGCGCGGCGGTAGCGTTGACGCATGTAATCCGGCAGTGATAGCGTGCGCCCCGGCTCGAGTCCCCCCCGATCGAATCGTGGCGTTCGATGCGACGAGGATGAACTTCATGTCCGCCGGTTCTCATGCCAGGAAGACACTCGTGCTCTTGGCCTTTCTGGCCGGATGCAACCTGTTCGGGGGGGCGTCTTCTCGCGTCGATACACTGGCTCCCGAGGCGCAGGATCGATTCGATCTCGCGCGGCGGCTCGTCGCGGAGCGGAAGGAATCCGAAGCGGTAGAGATTCTTCGCAGTCTCCTCATCGAGTATCCGGACAGCGTGCGCCTCCATCGCGAGTACCAAGACGTGCGCATCCGGATGGGCGAGGAGGACGCCGTTCGGGCGGAGTATCAGGCTTTGTCGCGTTCGAGAGAGGATGCGGTCTCCATGCTGATGGCCGCGCGTCTCGAAGAAGACGCGCCGCGGCGCCGATCGCAAATCGAGGCGGCAATCGAACGCGACCGGTCGCTTCCGTGGGGGTACTTCGCTCGCGCGTTCGAGTTCGTTCGCGAGAGCAAGTTCGGAGAGGCCCGCGACGAGTTTCATCGCGCCGCACGACTTGGAAACCCGTTCCCGGAGGCCCAGCTCGCGGCCGCGGAGTCGAGCCTGCGCCTCGGAGATTACGCGGCTGCGATCGACGACCTCGAGGTCTATCTCGAATCGAGGCCGAACGACGTCGCCGCTCGTTTCGACATGGCAGCGTCGCTGGCGAGCGTCGGGCGCGTCGCCGAGTCTCAGGTCGAGTTCGCGCGGGTGCTCGAGGCCGAACCGCGGGACAAGGATGCGAGAATCGGACTCGGGAACGCTCTCTTGCGTCAGGGGAAGGTCGACGAAGCGCTGGCCGAGTACGAAGAGGTCGCCCGAGAGGATCCGACGAACCCGGACCCCTACTACAACATCGGGATCGCGTACGAAGGCTACAAGGGTGACAGTGCAAGCGCGGTTGGAGCGTACCAGAAGTTTCTCGACCTCGGGGGGAAGGAAAGCCTTCGGGTGTCTCGCTGGATTCAGCGGCTTACCGGCCAAAAGCCCTGATCGATCGGAGCCGACCGGAACGGCACACGATGAGAGTCCTCATTCAACGAGTGGATTGGGCTCGGGTCGAAGTCGGTGGCGTCGACGTCGGCTCCATTGGTGCAGGCCTCTTGGTTTTCGTGGGTGTGCTGCGCGGTGATGGACCGTCCGATGTCGAGCGGTTGGCGCGAAAGACGGCCGAGCTGCGGATATTCGAGGATTCTCAGGGGAAGATGAATCTCTCGTTGCTCGATGGAACGCGCGACGCGCTCGTCGTCTCTCAGTTCACACTGTGTGCGTCTACCGAGAAAGGTCGAAGGCCCGGGTTCGATCGCGCCGCGCCTCCGGATGTTGCCGAGGCGATGGTATCCGAGTTTGCTTCTCAGCTCCGGACGCTGGGAGTTCGCGTCTCGGAAGGGAAGTTCGGCGCAACGATGAAGGTGTCTTTGTTGAACGACGGCCCCGCAACCTTTCTGATCGAGTCCAACTGAAGGATGCGGGGCCGACGCGGTGGACGCGGGCTCGTGCCGCCGATGCGTTCCGGCATTCGCACGTGCGACCGCTCATGCAACCATTGCGGGCACGATGTGGAATCTCTTGAGGTCTGCGTCGCTGAACACGAGTACGCGGCTGTCGCAATGCACGCAGAAGGAGTAATCGACAGCCATCAAGAAGTTCACGTAACGATTGCACTTCCGGCACCACTTGTACTCGTCGTAGAAGTTCATGGCACCCTCCGCTTTCCTTGGACGCGAGCTCGCACCACCATGGCGATCGTTCGCGTCCCTTCCTCGAGCGCGATCCCGGCCAAGAGGCTCACCGGGTTTCTTCTCGTGCTTTCACCGGCCTCATTTTCTCGAGCGTCGCGGCCGTTGGGCGCCGATCTCAAAACCCGTGCCGAGGTCTCCGGACGAACGTGGATTGTTGGTGAGGCCGAGACGGGGAGTCGTGAGATGTGCCGTCGACGCGGTTTGTCTGCGGAATTCGACTCCCGGCGAGATTCGGGCGGACGGCGAGCCGTCGAGAGAAGGGAGGTGCGCGCAATCGTCGACGTGCCTTGTCCAATGGCGGTTGCACCAGAGCGTTCACGGCGTGAACGGTTCGGTATCCCCCGCGCCGTCGCGATGAACGCCGCGCGACGCGAGCGTCGGCGACGCCATCGGAGCGGCGCTCGAGCGACGTCGCGCTCGAACGATTTCCCTGCGATTGGTCGCTATTGACAGGGTCATAGTATTTGATAGCCTCGCGACTTGCGTTAAAGCGGCCGGCCTCTTTCGCCGATGACGATTCAAGTTCGACGACCCGAATGCAGGCGACGCAGGGCGAACGAGGGCAAGAAAGGACGATCCCGGGATGGCAACGATCACGAAGAAGGAGTTGGTCAACCGCATTGCGGAGCGCACCGGCCAGACGAAGGTCGTGACGAAGGACATCATCCAGCTCTTTCTCGACGAGATCATCCACGAGCTGGCTACCGGCAATCGACTGGAGTTTCGTGAGTTCGGCGTTTTCGAGATCAAGGACCGCGCCGCGAGACGGGCCCAAAACCCTCGCACGCTCCAGAAGGTGGACGTGCCGGCGAAAAAGGTCGTGAAATTCAAAGTCGGTCGCCTCATGAAGAAGAAGGTCTCGGCGCCACCGCAGCAACCGACGAAATAGCGCCTCGTCGCGTTGCTCCCGCTCGCCGCTCCAACCGTTCGACCCGCCACGGGGCTTTGTGCTCTCCTCGCGATTTCGGAGTGAGCGACGCTCCGGTTTGACACGCTCTGGCTCAAGGGTTAGGCTCGACTCGATCGATCGTCATTGCTCCCGTTTCACGGGGAGTGGCTTAAGGGCGCGAGGGTGTTGGGTCGAGCGCCAGGCGACTTTGCGGACGACGACCGAGCGCAGCCCGTGAACCGAACTCGGCAGGAAACCATGCAAGGACAACGAGGCGAGCCGATGGAACTCTACTTCTGCGATCGATGCAACACGTCGATACCGCAACGGGACGTCGACGCGGGCATCGCCATCCTGCGTGCCGGACGTGCGTACTGCGCCTCTTGCAAGCGAATTGCAACCGGAGAAGAGACGCCTCGCGACGTCTTGTTTTGCGACCTGTGCAACGTGTCGGTTTCGGTTGCCGACATGCGCGAGGAGCGTGCAGTGTTTCGTGAGGGACGGCTGTACTGTGCAAAGTGCAAGTTCCTCGTGATGGAGCGGACGGCAACCGCGAGCATGCCATCCGCGGCGAGTGTTTCCACGGCGACCTCACCCGTGCCTCCGCCACCGGTCGTGGCTGTCCCTGTCCCACCGACCGCGTCGACGATTCCTGCGGCGCCGCGTCGCTCGAGCCCGTGGGGTGCCTGGATCCTACTCGTCCTTCTCGGAATGGCGGCTGGATTCACCGTCTTCTACTTCACCCCGGATATTCGGCGATTCCTGACGGGCGAGACGTCCGCACCCCCCGCGGCCGGCGGCGATTCGTCGTCGCTCGGCACGTCACCAACACGAAAGGACTCGGACGGGACGCCGGCGCAGGACATCGACTTGGACAAGTACTTCAAGAAGGTCGATCGGCAGCTCGAGGATTTCCGCGCGGAACTCGCGCAGCAACGGGCTGCGGATCGCGCGGAGCTCTTGAACGAGATCGACGATCTCCGCGGGGAGTCCGCGCGCGTGCTTCAGAACGAACGCGATCGAGTCGAAGCGATGGGGCGCGAGATCGACGGCATCCGCGCGAGCACCGCGGCCGTCGATCGTCACCGGCCCGAGCCGCCGGCCGATGAATCGACACCACCCAACGCCGAGACGACGCCCGACACGGCGGAAGAGAAACCGGCCGTCACTGCCGCGCCGCCGGCATCGGGGAGCACGTCGGCGCTCGAGCGCGAGCTCGAACGGCTCAAGTCGCCTGATGCGGGAGTGCGATTCTCCGCCGTCGTGGACCTCGGCCGGTTGGCGGATCCCAACTCCGTGCCCGCCCTCGGGGCCCTCGCGATCAACGACGGCGACAACTATGTGCGGGATTTTGCCGTTCGAGTGCTCGGGAACCTCGGAGTCCCTGCCGCGATTCCGTACCTCGTCCGCGCTCTTCACGACTCCGATGCTCTGGTGGCCAACTCTGCCAACGACGGCCTCGTCCGCATGACGAAACGATCTTTCGGGTTCGATCGAAAGGCGACCACGGAGCAGCGCCAAGAAGCCGTTCGCAAATGGGAGGAGTGGTGGGAGAAGAATCGCGAGACCTTCAAGTAGGTCCCTCGACAGACCCCACTGCTTCCGTCGAGAGAGCACCCGACGATCCGCGCGCGGCCATCGAGCGAGAGTCCGTCACGGTCTTGGAGTTCTCGAAGGTCGTGGACGCCGTCCGATCACTCGCCGCTTCGCCTCTCGGACGGACGGCCGCCGACGCGCTGCGTCCCAACCTCTCTCTCGACGACGCCACTCGGGCCATCGAAGAGACGACGGAGATGCGTCGCCTACTCGAGAACGGAACACGCATCCCGATGGGTTCGGCGCGCGACGTCCGCTCGCTTCTCGGGCGACTGCACGAACGAGGACGGCCGCTCGAGATCCCCGAGATCTTGGAGATCGCGGCGGTGCTCGAATCGTCGCGTGCCGTGCGTGATCTCTTCGACGCATTGCCCGAGAGCGAGCGGCGGTTGCGCGCGATTGCGCCCGCTCTCGATCGTTTCGACCACTTCCTCGAATCGATAGACGCCGTCATCGACCCCGAGCGCGGCATTCGAGACGATGCGAGTCCGAAGCTCCTCGAAATCCGGTCGCGGCGCCGGACGGTGGAGCGTCATCTCTCGGAAGAAGCCCATCGGCTGGCGATGTCATCCCGAATTCGGGATCACCTCCAGAGTCTGACCGTGAGCCAACGCAACGGGCGATTCGTCCTACCGGTTCGTGCCGAGGGACGCTTCGCCGTACGAGGGATTCTCCACGATCGATCGCATTCCGGCTCGACCGTGTTCATCGAGCCGGAAGAACTCGTCGAATCCGGCAACCAACTCGTGTCGTTGATGACCGAAGAGAGCAAGGAAGAGACACGCATCCTCTGGGAGATCACGCGCGACGTGCTCGGCGAGGAGCCACGAATTCGCGAGACCGTCGACGCGCTCGCCCGAGTCGACTTGGCGACGGCGAAGGCTCGCCTCAGCATCGCCATCGACGGAACGCCACCGAGCGTCACGACCGACGGCGCGCTCGAGCTATGGGACGCGAGGCAGCCCGTGCTCGCAATCATGGCGTGGAAGGCGCTCGAAAACTGGGGAACCGCACACCCGGTCGTTCCGATCGATCTGCGACTCGGCGACGACTTCCACCTGCTCGTGATCACGGGTCCGAACACCGGCGGCAAGACCGTCACGCTGAAAACGGTCGGTCTGATCGCACTCCTCGCGCGCGCCGGCCTCCACGTTCCCGCCCGCGCGGTCTGCAAGGTGCCGTTCTTCGATCTGGTTTGTGCGGACATCGGAGACGAGCAAAGCCTCGAGCAGAGCCTCAGCACGTTTTCATCGCACGTCACTCGGGTCGTGCAGATCCTCGCGGTCGCCGGTCCTCGAACTCTCGTCCTCGTCGACGAGCTCGGAGCTGGCACCGATCCCGCCGAAGGTGCGGCCTTGTCCCTCGGCGTCCTCGACTATCTCTACCGGAGGCGCGTTCCCACCCTCGTCACCACGCACATCGGCAGCCTCAAGGGATATGCGTTCACGCATCCGAAGGCGCAGAACGCATCGGTCGAGTTCGACGCACGAACGTTGGCGCCCACGTATCGTCTCACCATCGGTCTCGCGGGACAGTCCAACGCCCTTGCCATTGCACGCCGCCTCGGAATGCCGAACGAAGTCGTCGGACGAGCCGAAGCCACGATCGCTCGTGAGCGCCCCGAGGGCCACGACCTGATCCAGGGCCTGCAGGAAACGAGAACGGCTGCCGAGGAAAACCGTCGTGCGGCCGAAACGCTCCGAGGAGAGCTGGAGCGAAGGAGTCGCGAACTCGACGACGAGCGCGGGAAGCTCGATGAGCGCCGCTCGCTTCTCGAGCGCGACGCCGACGCGGAGATCGATCGCACGCTGAAAGCGGCGAGGGTCCGTCTCGAACCCATGCTCAACCAGCTTCGAAACGCTCCTAAGCCCTTCGACGAGGTTGTACGCCGGCTCGACGAATCGTTGAACGAAAGCCTACGGGCAAGCCCACTCCACGAGAAACGTCTGGCTTTCATCGCCACGTTGCGCAAGGATGACTGGGTTCGCGTGCCGAAGTTCGGGCAGCGCGGCCGGGTGAAGCGCATCGATGGAAAGAGGGGTGTGCTCACTCTGCAACTCGGCTCGATGACCGTGGAGGTGCCATTCGAGGAAGTCGGGATTGGTGCAGCGGATCCGTGAGCGGCTGCCGTGCCGATCGAGTGGGAAATTTCTCTTGACCCCCCACTGCCCACTGATATCTTGTGTCGTTCCAATTTTCGTGAAGTCGCTAGCGTAGCTCAACGGCAGAGCTTCCGCCTTGTAAGCGGACGGTTGTGGGTTCGACTCCCTCCGCTAGCTCCATCGCGCGACGTAGCCGATTCAAGAGGCGGGTCTAATCAGGGCAAGTGGCCGAGCGGTCAATGGCAGCAGACTGTAAATCTGCCGGGTTATCCCTACGGAGGTTCGAATCCTTCCTTGCCCACCAGTGAGGAGAAAGAACCGGCCGCGGGCGGCCGGCGGTGTGACGGGTTTGCGGGCGTAGCTCAATGGTAGAGCCCTAGCCTTCCAAGCTAGTCACGTGGGTTCGATTCCCATCGCCCGCTCCACTTTGTCGCGTGGACGGAATGAGTGTCGGGGGGATCGCATCGTCGAGAGAAGCGAGAATCGCTGCTGTGGCTCAGGGGTAGAGCACGTCCTTGGTAAGGACGAGGTCATGGGTTCAAATCCCATCAGCAGCTCCAAAGGTTTGGTGAGCGGGGCGCGGCCAATGCGGACGTGGGTCGCGTTCCGATGCGGCTTCGGGCGAAGCCCCGTCGAATAGCATCGCGAACGAGTTCGCCGTGAGTCGTGCGGCGAAGTGAACAGGAGGAACGGAGGCATGGCGAAGGACGTTTTCAAGAGAACGAAGCCCCACGTCAACGTGGGAACGATCGGCCACATCGACCACGGCAAGACCACGCTCACGGCTGCGATCGTTGCAACCCTCGAGAGCATGGGTCGCGCCAAAGCGAAGTCGTACGCTGACATTGCAAAGGGCGGAACCGTCCGCGATTCGACAAAGACCGTGACGATCGCGGTGGCGCACGTCGAGTATGAGTCGGAAAAGCGCCATTACGCGCACATCGACTGCCCGGGCCACGCCGACTACATCAAGAACATGATCACCGGCGCGGCGCAGATGGATGGGGCAATCCTCGTCGTCTCGGCAGCGGACGGTCCTATGCCGCAGACCCGCGAGCACGTCTTGCTTGCTCGCCAGGTGAACGTGCCGGCGATGGTCGTCTTCCTGAACAAGGTCGATCTCGTGGAAGATCCCGAGCTGCTCGAGCTGGTCGAAATCGAAGTTCGCGACCTGCTCAAGAAGTACGGATTCCCGGGAGACGAGACTCCGATCATCCGCGGCAACGCGCTCGCGGCCTACCAGGGCGCGGGCAAGGACCCGGCGGCGGCGAAGCCGATCATGGATCTGATGACCGCCCTCGATTCGTTCATTCCGGACCCGATCCGCGAGATGGACAAGCCGTTCCTGATGTCGATCGAGGACGTGTTCTCCATCAAGGGTCGTGGAACCGTGGGCACCGGGCGTATCGAGCGTGGAATCGTCAAGGTCGGTGATCCCGTCGAGATCGTCGGGCTCAGCACCGAGGTCAAGAAGTCGGTCTGCACCGGCGTCGAGATGTTCAACAAGACACTCGATTCGGGTCAGGCGGGCGACAACGTCGGCGTGCTACTGCGTGGCGTCGAGCGCACCGACATCGAACGCGGACAGGTTCTCGCAAAGCCGGGCTCGATCACGCCGCACGTCGGATTCGAATGCAACGTGTACGTTCTCACGAAAGAGGAAGGCGGTCGGCACACTCCGTTCTTCAAGGGGTATCGCCCGCAGTTCTACTTCCGAACAACCGACGTCACCGGTGACGCAACCCTGCCGGAAGGCACGGAGATGGTCATGCCGGGTGACAACGTGAAGTTGACGGTGAAGCTCATCACGCCGATCGCCATGGAGGAGAACCTCCGGTTCGCCATTCGCGAAGGTGGTCGTACGGTGGGTGCCGGCGTCGTCACGAAGATCATCGAGTAGCGCCATGCGCGAGTATCTCTTTCTCGAGTGCACGGAGTGCAAGAACCGGAATTACCGGACCGAGCGCGAAACGAAGGCCGGAAACAAGCTCGAGTTGAAGAAGTTCTGCCGCGTTTGCCGCAAGCACACGCCGCACGTCGAGAAGAAGAAGTAGCGTCTGGGCGAGGAGTCGCGAAGAGGACGAAGGTCAGTAGCTCTAATTGGTAGAGCGCCTGATTCCAAATCAGGATGTTGGGGGTTCGAGTCCCTCCTGACCTGCCAGGACTGATAGCGGGGCGGGATCCGTGCTATGCATGGATCCCGACCCGGCGTTTTGAGGAAGAAGAATGCAGTTCGAAGTCTACAAGAAGGGCCAAGGGCAGCTCGCTCGTTGGATCGCTGCTGGCTTCCTCGGAGTCTTGGTTCTGTTCGGTTGCTACGAGCTCTACTGGTTCCTCTACAATTCGAGCGCGTTCGATTTCTTCCGGAGTACGTCGCTCGGAACGATCCCGTTCGTGGATCAGGATTTGAACATCGCGTTCATCCTCGTTGTGGTGTTGTTCGCTGCGGGAGTCTACGGAACATACTGGATCTCGAATCTGCCGAAGGCGGCCGACCTTCTCATCGACACCGAAACCGAGATGAAGAAGGTGACCTGGCCGAGTTGGCCCGAGGCGATGAACTCATCGATGGTCGTCGTCGCGGCCGTGCTGGTTCTCGCGATCTACCTCGCGGGTGTCGACTTCGTGCTGAACCAGTTTTTCGAAGTGATCTTTCCGCATTAGTGGGGGAAGTCCAGATCGAACTCATAGGGGCTAGTCGCGGTATGGCGAAGAAGTGGTACGTCCTCCGCGTTCAAAGCGGCAAGGAAGACCAGGTCAAAGAAAACCTCGAGAAGCGCATTCGTGCGTTCGGGCTCGAGGAGCGCGTCTCCCGCATCCTCGTCCCCATGGAGAAGCTCTCCGTGATCAAGGGGGGCAAGCGCCGAGTCACGCAGAAGAAGATCTATCCCGGTTACATCATGGTTGAGATGGACATGAACGACGACGGCTGGACGGTCGTCAAGGAAACCCCGGGGATCGGCGACTTCATCGGATCGCACGGCGCACCGACGCCTATGAACGAGCATGAAGTGCAGCAATTGCTCGGAGACATGGAGCGCCAGGAGGAGAAGCCGAAGGTCAAGATCGACTTCAAGAAGGGGGACAGCGTCAAGATCAAGGAAGGGCCCTTCGAGAATTTCGACGGGGTCGTCGACGAGGTCATGCCCGCGAAGGGAATGGTGCGGATCATCGTCACCATCTTTGGGCGAGCCACGCCAGTGGAGCTCGAGTACTGGCAGGTCGAGGCGATCTAGCGCTCAGGCTGCGTTCGGCTCGCCGACCGCATAGGATTCCGGGTTCTCCGCGAGGAGACCGGAGGAGCAACGATGGCAAAGAAACAGATCACGGCGAAGATCAAGCTGCAATGTCCGGGCGGACAGGCGACGCCCGCGCCGCCGGTCGGACCCGCGCTCGGTCAGCACGGCGTCAACATCGGTGAGTTCGTGCGTCGGTTCAACGACGCCACGCGCGAGGCGCAAGGATTGATCATCCCGATCATCATCACCGTCTACAACGATCGGTCGTTCGATTTCATCACCAAGTCGCCGCCGGCGTCGGTGCTGCTGAAGCGCGCGGCCGGTGTCGCAAAAGGCTCCGCCGAGCCTCTCAAGGAGAAGGTCGGCAAGGTCAATCACGCGCAGGTCGAGGAAATCGCGAAGATCAAGGTCAAGGACTTGAACGCGAGGGACGTTGCACACGCGTGTCGCATCATCGAGGGTACGGCGCGAAGCATGGGAATTACGGTGGAGTAAAGGAAATGGCGCACGCGAGCAAGCGACATCGAAAGAACCTCGAGCGGGTCGACGCGACCAAGCTTCACACGATCGACGAAGCGATCACCACGCTCCAGAACCTGAGCCCTACGAAGTTCGACGAGACCGTCGAGATCGTCCTGAACCTCTCCGTCGATCCGAAGAAGACGGACCAGCTCATCCGCGGATCGGTGAGCCTTCCGCGCGGCCTCGGCCGTGAGAAGAAGGTCATCGTCTTCGCGGAAGGGAATCAGGCCGACGCCGCACGCAAGGCGGGAGCGATCGAAGTTGGAGGCGAGGATCTCGCAAAGAAGATCACGGACGGATGGCTCGACTTCGACGTCGCCGTGGCGACGCCCGGCACGATGAAGTTCGTCGGCAAGCTTGGAAAAGTGCTCGGTCCGCAAGGAAAGATGCCGTCGCCGAAAGCAGGCACGGTGACCGACGATGTGGCGAAGGCTGTCCAGGAGTTCCGCGCCGGAAAGATCGAGTATCGCACGGACGCGGGTGCGAGCGTCCACGCGCCCGTGGGGAAGCGCTCGTTTGCCAAAGAAGCGCTTCGAGAAAACATCACCGCGTTCCTCGATCACATCAAGGCGGCCCGACCGCCGTCCGCAAAGGGTGAGTTCATCGAAAAAATCGTGCTCTCCACGACGATGAGCCCAGGCGTGATGATCGCAGTCGAGTGACGTTCGAAGGAGAACTTGCATGTCGCGCGCATTGAAAGAGCGGATGACCGCCGAGCTGATTCACGAGCTGGACGGCGTGACGGGATGCGTCGTGATCGGATACGAGAAGCTCGGCACCGAGGAAGCACAGGCTCTGCGAGCTCGCTTGCGTCAAGACGGCATCAAGATGCGAATCGTCAAGAACTCGCTCGCGTTCCTCGCGCTCGACAAGGTCGGACTGGGCTCCGCGAAGGAGTTCATTTCCGGGCCGAGCGCGCTCCTGTTCAGCCGAACCGAGGGTGGCGTCCCGACGCTCTCGAAGGTCATCACCGAGTGGACGAAGAAAAGCCAGACCGTGAAAGTTCGCGGCGGCATGCTCGACGGACGATCCATTCGACCGGAGGACGTGAAGAAGCTCGCGGCGATCCCGAGTCGTCCGGTGCTCCTGTCGATGACGCTCCAGTTGACCAAGGCGCCAATGACGAAGTTGGCGGTCCTGACCAAGGCACCGATCGAAAAGACAGCGCGCCTTCTCAAGGCGCTTTCGGACAAGAATGCGGCAGCCGCTCCCGTTGCTGCGGCGGAGGCCGCCCCTGTTGCTGCCGAGGGCAGCGCGAGCTAGCGGTGGATGTCGAGGGCTGCGAACAAAGGCGCTCGCGAGCCCGGACGAATGGAACCCGCCTGACGGACTGAACGAGTTCCGCAGGCGACTCAGGAGGAGATGAAGACGATGTCGGACAAGATCAGCGGAATCCTGGACCAGATCGGCGGCCTCAGCGTGCTGGAGCTCGTCGAACTCAACAAGGCGATCGAGGAGAAGTTCGACGTCACTGCGGCGGCCCCGATGATGATGGCTGGCCCCGCGGCGGCGGGCGGCGGCGAAGCGGCGGCGAAGGAAGAGAAGACGACGTTCGACGTCATCCTCTCGACGTCCGGCGACAAGAAGATCCAGGTCATCAAGGAAGTGCGCGCGATCACGAACCTCGGCCTCAAGGAGGCGAAGGACCTCGTGGACAAGGCGCCTCAGCCCATCAAGACGGGCGTTTCCAAGGAAGAGGCCGACAAGATCAAGGCTCAGGTCGAGGCTGCCGGCGGAACCGTCCAGATCAAGTAAGCCCTAGTGGGGCGCCCAGAGCGTTCGATCGCCGGCTGCCGGTCGTCGACGCGTGGGCGGGGCCGCGAGGCCGTGAACCGAGCGACCGCCATAGGCTCGCGACGGGTGGACTGGCGCGAGTCAGCAATTGGACCCCTAAAGAGAAGGTGAGCGCGCTGCATGGAGTTCAAGGAAATCGTTCGCTACGGAAAGGTCGAGGAAGTCCTCGACGTTCCGAACCTCGTCGAGCTGCAGACGCGATCCTATGCGGAGTTTCTGCAGTCGGAGGTCCCTTACACCGAGCGTAAGAGCCACGGGCTCGAATCGATCATCAAAGAGATCTTTCCGATCCAAAGCTACGACAAGACGATGACGCTCGAGTACGTCGGCTACGAACTCGGGCGACCGCGCTACACGCCTGAAGAGTGCATGCGCCTGAAGCTCACCTACGGCGCGCCCTTCAAGATCCGCTTGCGGCTGAACAAGCCCGAGCCCGTCGAGGAGGACGTCTACCTCGGCGAGCTTCCGATCATGATCGGCGGCGGCGAGTTCATCGTGAACGGCGCCGAGCGAGTCATCGTCAGCCAGCTCCACCGTTCGCCGGGCGTGGACTTCTCGGTCGAGATCCACGTCGGCGAGAAAAAGCTGCACTCGTGCTGGATCATTCCCGAGCGCGGATCGTGGATCGAGCTGAACGTGACCAAGAAGGACACGCTCGCGGTCCGCATCGACCAAAGCGGAAAGTTCCCGGCGACGACGCTCCTTCGTGCGATGTCGGAGGAGTATTCCACCGACGAGCAGATCCTCCGGCTCTTCTACAAGACCGAGAGACTCAAGCTTGGCGGAAAGGCCGTTCCAAAGGAAGTGTTCGGCAAGCTGGTCGTCGGCGACGTGGTTGATCTGAAAACAGGCGAGGTCATCGTCGCGAGCGGCGACCCCATCACCGAGGAGAACGCCAAGGTCATCGCCGATCTGCGCCCGAAGGAGATCGAGATCCTCTCGGACGTCGAGGATCATCTCGTTCTCGAGACGTTGCGCGAGGACACGACCAAGAGCCACACGGAAGCGCTACTGAAGATCTATGCGCGCCTTCGTCCCGGCAACCCGCCGCAGCTCGAGCGCGCGAAGCAGCTCTTTCACGAGAAGTTCTTCGATGCGTCGCGATATCGCCTTGGAATGGTGGGGCGGTTCCGCATCAACCGCAAGTTCAACCAGGACATTCCGGAGACGGAGATGACGCTCCATCCGGAGGACCTGGTCAACTCGATGCGCTACATCCTCGAGCTTCGCGCGGGCCGCGGCGAAATCGACGACATCGACCATCTGGGAAATCGACGCGTGCGGACGATCCTCGAGCTTGCCGGCGACGAGATGCGAAAGGGTTTCCTGAAGCTCCGCCGCACCGCGCAAGAGCGAATGAATCTCGAAAGCCTCGAGTCGGTGACGCCGAGGAGCCTCATCAACTCGAAGACGATTTCGTCCGCCATCGACTACTTCTTCGGTCGCGGCGAGCTGTCGCAGGTCGTCGACCAGACCAATCCGCTCGCGCAGCTGACGCACGAGCGGCGGCTCTCGGCACTCGGCCCTGGCGGACTGAACCGGAAGCGTGCAGGATTCGAAGTGCGTGACGTTCACATCTCGCACTACGGACGAATCTGCCCAATCGAGACGCCGGAAGGCACCAACATCGGACTGATCTCGTCTCTTTCGATCTACGCGGCGATCGACAAGTACGGCTTCCTCGTGACGCCGTATCGCCGGGTGAAGAACGCCAAGGTCCAAGACGAAGTCGTGTACCTTCGAGCCGACGAAGAGGCTCAGGCAAACCTGGCACCGGCCGATACGCCGATGAAGAGCGGCAAGTTCATCGAAGACAAAGTCCTCGCGCGCGTGCGGGGCGACTTCAAGTTGATCGATGCCGACGAAGTCGGGTACCTCGACATCTCGCCGAAGCAGCTCGTCGGCGTGTCTGCGAGCTTGATTCCGTTCCTCGAGCACAACGATGCAAACCGCGCGCTGATGGGATCCAACATGCAGCGGCAGGCCGTTCCGCTCTTGCGCTCCGAGCCGCCCGTCGTTGCGACGGGAATGGAGCGGGCCGTCGCACGAAACTCGGGAATGGTCATCACGGCCCGCGAAGCCGGGACCGTCACGTACGTCGACGCCGACGTGATCAAGGTCGACGATCGGCCTTACCGGATGAAGAAGTTCGTCGGCCTCAACGAGCGCACTTGCCTGAACCAGAAGCCGATCGTCAAGGAAGGCGACAAGGTCAAGAAGGGCGAGGTTCTCGCGGACGGTGCGTGCACGAGCCGCGGCGAGCTTGCGCTAGGGCGGAGCGTCCTCGTCGCGTTCATGCCGTGGGACGGGTACAACTTCGAGGACGCCATCCTCGTTTCGGAGCGGCTCGTTAAGGGTGACGTGTTCACTTCGATTCACATCGACGAGTTCGAGATCGAGATTCGCGAAACGAAGCTCGGGCGAGAGGAGTTCACTCGCGACATTCCGAACGTCTCGGAGAAGGCGCTGCGCAACCTCGACGAGAACGGAATCGTCCGAATCGGAACCAAGGTGAAGCCGGGCGACATCCTGGTCGGCAAGGTGGCGCCGAAGTCGAAGAGCGAACTGTCGCCCGAAGAGAAACTCCTGCACGCGATCTTCGGTCGCGCCGGCGAAGACGTGAAGAACGATTCACTCGAAGTGCCGTCCGGCACCGAGGGCATCGTGATCGACGCGCAGAAGTTCAGTCGAAAGGTGAACGTCACCGAGGACGAGCGTCAACGGAACCTCAACGAGATCAAGAAGGCAGAGAAGAAGTTCAACGGGATCTTCCGCGAAGAGCTCGAGCACCTCGTCGAGAAGCTTCAGGAGTCGCTCGGCAAGAAGCTCGTCGACGACATGACGGGCAAGACGCTGGTGATCGACAAGGCGGCCTCGCCGATGGAGCTGAAACGGATCAAGGACATGATCCGTGGAAGCCAGATGCTCGACGGCAAGGGCAAGGGTCGCCGCGAAGCACTCGCCATCATCAAGGACTACAACGACCGGATCGAAGAAGCCGAAAGCGAGAAGAACAAGATCGTCAACCGGCTTTCGCGCGGCGACGAGCTGCCGACCGGCGTGCTCGAGATGGTGAAGGTCTACATCTCCACGAAGCGACGCCTTTCGGTCGGGGACAAGATGGCGGGACGCCATGGAAACAAGGGCGTCATCGCGAAGATTCTCCCCGAGGAGGACATGCCGTTCCTCGAGGACGGAACGCCCATCGACATCATCCTGAATCCACTCGGCGTTCCGTCGCGAATGAACGTCGGACAGATCCTCGAGACGCACCTCGGCTGGGCGGCGAAGACGCTCGGTTACCAAGTCATCACG
Source organism: Planctomycetota bacterium (assembly GCA_016178505.1). Classification (GTDB taxonomy): domain Bacteria; phylum Planctomycetota; class JACOTG01; order JACOTG01; family JACOTG01; genus JACOTG01. The sequence goes on along the minus strand of JACOTG010000041.1, from coordinate 976 downwards.
CCGGTCTTCGATGGCGCCACCGAAGGCGACATCGAGGTGATGCTGCAAAAAGCCGCATTGCCGCAGGACGGAAAGACCGTGCTGTACGACGGCCGCAGCGGCGAGCCCTTCGAACAGAAAGTCACGGTGGGCCAGATCTACATGTTGAAGCTCCACCACCTCGTCGACGACAAGGTGCACGCGCGCGCCACCGGACCGTACAGCCTCATCACGCAGCAGCCGCTGGGTGGAAAGGCGCGCTTCGGTGGGCAGCGCTTCGGCGAAATGGAAGTTTGGGCGCTCGAGGCGTACGGCGCGGCGCACATCCTCCAGGAGCTTCTGACCGTGAAGTCGGACGACGTGGACGGACGCACGAAGATCTACGAGTCGATGGTGAAGGGCACGAACATCCTCGAGCCCGGAACGCCGGTCTCGTTCGACGTGCTCACGAACGAGATAAAGGGACTCGCATTGAACATGGAATTGAAGAAGAGACGGATCTGATTCGGTCCTGATAGTCTCTAGTCCCACTCAACGAGGAGACGCCGAAAAAGATGGAAAGCATTTACGACCGGATCAACGAGTACGCCGCGGTCTCGATCCGCCTCGCCTCACCCGAAGACATTCGTCGCTGGTCGTACGGCGAGGTGAAGAAACCCGAGACGATCAACTACAGAACGTACCGGCCGGAAAAGGACGGACTGTTCTGCGAGAGGATCTTCGGTCCGGAGAAGGACTGGGAGTGCTTCTGCGGAAAATACAAAGGCATCAAGCACAAGGGCATCATCTGCGATCGCTGCGGCGTGAAGGTCACGCACAGCAAGGTGCGCCGAAAGCGGATGGGGCACATCAACCTCGCTGCGCCGGTGGCCCACATCTGGTTCTTCAAGGCGATGCCGAGCCGCATCGGCAATCTGCTCGCGGTGAAGACGGCCGACCTGGAACGCATCATCTACTTCCAGGACTACGTCATCATCGACCCGGGTGATACGCCGCT
>JACOTG010000065.1 GCA_016178505.1 Planctomycetota bacterium | reverse complement strand
GAAGGGGTGATGGTGAACGCCCGCCGCGTCGGCGGGCAAAGGACGCGGGAGTCTAGCGCACTTTAGGAAAAAATCCTCCGAGTGACGCGGGTCGCGACGCGTCTCCTTGTCCCGCACCCCTTCGAATCGCCACGGTTTTCGCGCCTGTTGCGAGTCTCCGCGCTCGTCCTCTCGAATCGATCGACGCGACAGTCCCGTTTCGTTACAGGAAGAATGCAATTCCTGCCGATAGGTCCCAGCACCTGTGAGCCGCTGCTCGCCGCAGGAACGTTTCGACCTTGCGTCTCTCCTGCGGAAGGGAGGGGGCGCACGGCGGTCAGAACGAGACGGCCGCCGGGCAAGCGAGGTCCTGTCACGAGACGCATGGGATGGATTGACTGATTGGAGGAATGGTGATGAAGAATCTGGTTTTCCTGGTACTGCTGCTGTCGACTCTGGTCTTCGGATTCGCCGGCGTGGCCGGTGCCGAGGACGGCAACTTCGAGAGCAAGGCGCGCGCGAACAAGCAGACGTTCACGGTGGAGCAGATCTGCTCGACGTTCCGCCTGAGCGGCTTCGATTGGTCGCACGACGGAAAATGGTTCGCCTACTCGACGGACTCGAACGGCACGTTCAACCTCTTCATCGTCGCCGCGAACGGCGGGGAACCGCGCCTGCTCACGAATCTGCACGAGCGAGCGATCAACCCGACGTTCTCGTGGGACGGCAAGTGGGTTGCTTTTCAATCGGACACGAACGGCAACAGCCTGTTCGATCTCTTCCTGGTTTCGTTCGACGGCGGTGAGCCGAAGAACGTCACGAACACCCCGAACTTCGACGAGCAGTCGCCGTCGTTCTCGCCGGACGGCACGTGGCTGTCGTTCATCTCCAACGCTCCGGCAACGAACCTTCCGAACGCGACGAACAACTCGAACAGCAGCAACAACAACAACAACCCGAACGGAAACAACTCGAATGCGTCGACCCTGAACAATTCGAATTCGCTCACCAGCTACCAGATCGGCGTTCGCAACCTGAAGGACAACACGACGAAGTTCCTCACGCACTCGGCGAACTCGAACTACAACCCGATCTGGTCGTACGACGGGACGTACCTCGGATACACGCGAACGAACGACTTCGCCGACTCCAACGTCTACGCGTACGACTTCAAGAAGAGCCAGGAGTTCTGCCTCACGCAGCATCAGGGCGAGAAGTTCTACTGGGCGACGGCGTGGTCGCCGGATGGAAAGAAGCTGCTCGCCACCTCGAATGCGTTCAATGGCTTCGAGAACGTGGCGTTCCTGCCCTTCCCGTCGGGAGAGCTGACCTGGCTGACGAACGGCACGACGCCCTGCTACTCGGGCAGTTTCAACCACGACGGATCATTTGCGACGTGGACGCAGAACAACGAAGGATCGACGACTCTCTTCGTCCGCAACTGCACGACGAACAAGACCGAGTCGCTGAATCTCGCGACGGGATTCAACTCGCACCCGTTCTTCTCTTGGTGCGACAACCGTCTCGCGTTCTTGCACGAGAGCGCCACGACGCCGTGCGACATCTGGACCTACGACTTCGGCAAGACGAACAACGCGTCGCAGGTGTCGTTCTCGATCCCGAAGAACTTCAGCTCGGCCGATCTCAGCGAGCCGTTCCTCGTGCACTACGCGTCGTTCGACGGCAAGCAGATCAGTGCCTATCTGTACCTCCCCTTCAACCTCAAGAAGGATGGGAGCAACCCGGCGGTCGTGTTCGCGCACTCGGGCTTGTCCGCAGGGAATCCGTGGAACTGGTCGAATCAGTTCACGAACGGATACAACTCTCTGATCCAGTACTTCGTGAACAACGGCTTCACGGTCCTCGCCCCGAACTATCGCGGGTCGACCGGCTTCGGCAAGTCGTTCGAAGACCTCGACAACAACGATTGGGGTAACGGCAATCTCCAAGACTTGGTCTTCGGCACGAAGTTCCTGTCGGCGACGGGATACGTCCATCCGAATCGGATCGCCCTTCTCGGCGAGTCGTACGGTGGCTATCTCGCGCTGCAGGGTCTCACTCGCACGCCAGACGTTTGGGCGGCCGGCGTCGACTTCTACGGGTTCTCGAACCTGAACACCTACTTCCACAACGCGCCGGCGACGTTTCAGCCCTTCTTCGCGCACGAGATGGGCAACTTCGATCAGAAGGACGCCCAGACGTTCTTCAGCAACCACTCGCCGCTGCCGCTCGCCGCGAACCTCAAGGCTCCGCTCCTGATTCTCCACGGCAACAACGACGGCTTCGTGCCGTTCAGCGAGTCGAGTCAGTTCGCCGACGCGATCAAGGCGAACCATGGCAACGTCGAGTTCCACAACTACGCGAACGACGGCCACTTCTTCAGCCGCACGCAGAACCGCCTGGATGCGTTCCAGCAGGCGGCCACGTTCCTCGCGAAGTACCTCCGTCCGAACCAGGAGTAGCGCGAGACGCTCAGCAACGGACGTGAAAGCGCCGGCCTCCCTCGCGGGGGGGGCCGGCGCTTCTTTTCGACGTTTGGCAGCGCGGCGAGAAGCTCCGAGGCGACGAGTCGAATTTCAGTCGATCGGAGGCGGCACGATCCGACCCGACATCAGTCGGACGTCACCCGGGTAGTCCAGCGTCGCGGGATCACTCGGGCTTGGCTTTGTTCTCGCCCTTCGGTTTCTCGGTTCGCGAGTCGGACTTCGGCTCGTGCGTCTTCGGCTCGTGATTGCCGTTGCTGCTCGGCCGGCGATCGTCGTGCCCGCCCGGGGGCTTCGGCTTCTCCTGCGGTCCGACCTCGAGCGTCGTGTCGAGCTGATGGCGCAACGCCTCGGCGTCGTCGAGGAAGTGGTTGACGCAGTCGATCACCTCGAAGAGATCCACGCAGTTCTCGGCGCCCTGCGGAAGGAATCCGAGGCGTCCGACGACTCGCAGCGGGGCGAGCGCTCGGTCGAGACCGTCGACGTAGTCGCGATAGGCGCGCTCAACGGCCGCATCGTGATCCGCACGATCCATTGCGATTCGTCCTTTCCCTCGACGCGCGACCCGGGAGATCGGTGTGAATCCGCTTGTCGGCGTCTCGAAGAGCGCGGGATTGTAACACGATCGGCGTCCCGGGCGAGCGCTCGAAACGATCCTCAGCCCTCAGCGCCATCCAGCGTCTTGCTCCCGCCGGAGTCTCGTTCGCTCCGCTTCCGTCAGCCGCGGGACGTCGACGCACGCGAAAGCCTCCTCCGCCTGCGCCGGCGTCTTGATCCCGGGAATGACCGTCGAAACTCCGGCTTGGTCGAGGATGAAGCGCAGCGCCGCCTGAACGGGCGTCCGCCCCGTCTCCTGCCACAGAAACTGGAGCCGCTCGACGGCGCGCGCGCGCCAGGCGAGCTCGTCCGGCGGCACGTGACCTCGCGCATCGCCGGGACCGAAGCGTGCGTCGGCGCCGTACTTTCCGGAGAGCATGCCGTGATCGAGCGGTCGCTTCACGACGATTCCCACGCCGCGTTCCGCCGCAAGCGGAATCAATTCCCGCAGTGCGGCGGAAATGAAGAGGTTGACCTCGACCTGAATCGCATCCCACGCTCCGCATGCGAGCGCCGCCATTCCGTCGGCGACGCTCTCCACGGAGACGCCCGCCGCGCGGATGCGCCCGGTCGACTTCCACTGCCGCATGAGGTCGTGAACTCGCGGGTCGCGGATCGCCGACGCGGGCGGGTCGTGAAGTTGGAAGAGGCCGAGACCCGCCACGCCGAGGCGCTCGAGGCTTCCGTCCAGCGATTGGCGCAATCGCTCCGGCTCGAACCCCAGCCCGTCGTCGAACGCCTTTCCAGCCTTGGTCGCGATCACGACCGATCGAATCCGATCACCGAGCGCGCGCCGAAGGAGCCGCTCGCCGTGGCCGTCGCCATAGACGTCCGCCGTGTCGAAGAACGTGCATCCCAGCTCGAGCGCACGGCGGAGCGCTGCGAGAGAAACGTCGTCATCGGTCGGGCCGTAGATTCCCGAGGCGACGGGGAAGCCGCCGAAGCCGACCTCGGAAACCTCGAGCCCCGAGCGACCGAGCTTGCGTGAAGGCGTCATCGCCGCATTGTATCGGCGGACTCGCCGCCGGAGCGCTTCGAGATCATCGCCGACCACGGGGGCAACGCCCTGCGTTCGCGACACGTTGCTTGATGCGCGGATGCGAGAGCCGTACCCTGTGCCTCGACCGCGAAGCCTGGCTGCCCTCGCGCGTCCGTCGAGGCACCTCTCGCAATTCGGAGATTGGGATGCAAATCGTCACCCCGTCGCCTGTCCGGGAGCGGATTGGATTCGTGGTTCCTCGGTGGGTTTCCGATCCGATTCCGTACGGCTGCCAGGGACTGCCCTTTCGCGCGCTCTCGGTTGCGAGTGCGCTGTTCAATGCCGGCTACGAAGTCGTCTTCTTCGACCAAGAGCACGACATGGACCGCGCCAACCGCCTCCCGCTCTTGCGGGACGCGCTTCAGGGCGTGCGCATCGTCTTCGTCTGGATGAGCGAGATGACTCCGATGCTCCAGACGCAGAACATGCTCGCCATCGCCCGCCTCTTGAAGGAGTGGTATCCGAACATCGCCGTCGCTACCGGCGGCTCGTTCATCACGATCTGTCCGCCCGAGGCGCTTTTCGTCGACTGGCCCGTCGACTACTTCGTCCGCGGCTACGGCGAGGAGGCCGCGCCGGCGCTGGTCGCTGCGCTCGACGAAAGCGAAGGGCTCGACGGCGTGTCTGGCCTCGTCTGGCGAAACGGAACGCACCGATTCAACGAGATGGTTCCCCATCAGCGGTTTCGACCCGAGCACTTGAGCTTGTACCGGTTGCTCGATCTCCGACCGTACGTCCAGCGCGGCGGCATCTTCGGAAACGATCAAGGGACCTTCGTGATCGGCACGGCGCGCGGCTGCGCGAAGGGGTGCACGTTCTGCTATTGGAGCAACCACGAGCCCTCCCTCCTCGATGCGGCAACGATCGTGGACCTGGTGGCGTTCCTTCGCCAGAAATACGGCGTGAGGCAGTTCCACCTGGCGGAGCTGGACTTCTTCACGGCGCGACGGCGACCGATCGACCTTGCTCGCGTCTGGCGCGAGCGCGTGTCCGACTGCTCGTGGTTCACGCTCGCATCACCCGTCGATGCGATGAAGCTTTCCGACGAGGAGTGGGGTCTCCTCGTCGCGGGCGGGTGCCGCAAGATCGAGCTCGGCGCCGAGACCGGATCGGCTGCGATGCTCTCCGCGATCGGCAAGAAGCATGCCCCGGACGATCCACTGGTCCTCGCGAAGCGGATGCTCGCGCACGGAATCACTCCCATGATCAACTTCGTCTTCGGTCTCGTCGGCGAGACCGCAGACGATCGGCGCGCGAGCCTCGACCTGATCCGTCGGCTCCACGAGTTGGCGCCGGGCGTGATCCACTTCACGTTCCGCTTCTTCCAACCGGCGTGGAACACGCCGATGGGAGACGCGGCGATCGCGCACGCGCCGGACTATCCGAAGACGATCGAAGACGTGCTGACGTTCCGCCCGCGCTTCGGAGATGCGGAGCAGCATGAGATGGGATGGATCACGTCGGAAGACGAGCGGTTCATCAAGAAGATCGTCTACCACTATCTACCGCTCGCCACGAGCAAGCTCGTCTTCCAGAGCCCCGCGAAACAACAGATCTACTCGGGATTGCGATCGCTCTCGCGCGTACGGCTCGAGGCGAAGTTCTTCGACGTCGGCGCCGATCGCTGGCTCTACGAGCACATCCTCGGGCATCCGCTCGACAACACCTATGTCCAATGACGACGAACGTCGCGGGCGGACGCACCGGAGCGCGCCCGCCCGTTGATGGTGGCCGATGGTCGGTCGGTGGTCGGTGGTCGTTCGGATCAGGGTGTGACGTGCAACCCGACGAGATTCGTAAGGCTCACTTTTCTCGGGCCCGGGCTCGACGAATTGGGATCGAAGAGGATCCCGCAGATGCTGTAGTCCCCGGGTGGCAAATTCACCGTGATGGTCGCCGGAGCGCGAGGATCTGCGGGCGAGCGATGAACGCAGACATTCGCTGCGGCCCCGGCACCCAGCGCCTTCGACGTGAAGCCGACGGGGAATGCGAGCGGGCACGGGCAGGCGCCGGGGGAAACCGAGTTGTTGCTCGGTAGACAGAAGCATGCCGTGCCGATCGACTCGACGCCACCCGCGCCGTTGAAGATGAAGGCATTCTGAATCGTCGACGCCGTCGGCAATCCGTTGAAGATCCACCCCGCCCACAACCCGTTGCCCCCGGCGGGAGGCAGCGCGAAGTGCACGTTGGCCGGACCCTGGGTGAGCGTCATCTCGCGAGTCAGGGGATCGCCCGAGCTGCCGTTGACCGTGAGCACGATCGCGGGCGGATTGCCGTTTCCGGTGTCGACATTTCCGGCGCGGCAGGTCACCTCGGGCGGAATCGTCGACGTCTCAACGACGCATCGGACGACGAAATCGCCGCTGATGCCGGGATAGCAACCGAACCACCGACCGTTCGCCGAATCGTAGAGGATGTTCTTGCTCGGCTGACAGCCATCGCGATCCGTGACGAGGCTCGGCGTGAACAAATCGCGAGGAATCAGGTCGTCGAACTCGAGTCCGATCGAGAACGGCCCATGTGAATAGGTGATGTTCAGCGCGGTCACATCGAAGTCGTTCAAGAATCCGTCCGTGAGCTGCGGAGCATCGAGAGTGAACACGAGCTGCGGATTCGGCGGGTTTTCCGCGCCCCCTTGGTAGAAGCGGATCGCACGTTCGAGACGGTCCGGAGCCCCGCCGAAGAGCGAGCGCCAGAAGATCTGGACGTGCGTCACTTGAAGCGGATAAGCGCTCGACGGTGGATTGAACACGGCGCCGCCGATGTCGTGGGCGACGAATCCGGCTTGCACCGCAGCTTGGCTCCCGTTGGTCAAGCTGTCATTCTGTAGCGTCACCGTGTCCGCGACGGCGACCGACGTAGCGAGGACCGATGCGAAGGCGACGACCATTCGAGTGAAGCCAGCGACTCTCATCCGGAACCTCCTCTGCGAAGGCCCCTTCTCCCGTCGATCGCGTCGCCGCCTGCGATTCGCGCGCGATCGCACCTCGGCAAGATAGTCGACGACAGACCGGGAAACAATCGGCTCGTGCCGGCGCGACACGATTCTCGTCTCCCCTCTCGAACGCAGCAGTCGGGTTCGCCCTACTTCTCGGCGAGGCTCCATCGCGTGCGGCGGAAGACTTCGACGTGCGGGCCGAGATCGATCGCTCCTTGCCCGAACGTGCCGAGTCGCGACTCGGGGCTCGTGATGGCCCGGAACATCGCGAGAGACTCCGCAGCGAGGTCGTAGCGCTTGCGGTCGATTTGCGAGCGATGCGCACGGATCGCGCGTGCTTTCAACTTCGTCGCTTCTTCGGGAATGACCACCACGACGTTGATCTCGTCGCGGCCGAAGAGCGCCCACGGTCCCTCGAACTCCCAGAACTCGAGCGAGGGCACCGTGCGGTCCTCGAGCACGAAACGGCGCGCGGCTTCGACGACGAGGTGACGGCAGACGCGATGCGTGGGATGCCGGTCCGCATCGGACGGCGCGATGACGATCTCGGGGCGGATTTCGCCGAAGAGCCGGCGCACGGTTTCCGCGTCATCGCTTCGGAACGCGCCATCGCCGTCGTAGAAGCGCAGGTCGAGGAGCCTCGCCTCCGCGCCGAGGATCTCCGCTTCGCGCTCGGCCTCACGACCGCGGATGCTGCGACGTTCCTCGACGGACGTGCCAGGGATCGCCGCGCGATGGCCGGAAACGCAGATCGCCGTCACCACGCGCCGACGGCGGCGCAAGAGCGCGATTGTTCCGCCGCACGAGATCGACGAGTCGTCGGGATGCGGCGAGAAGACGAGCACTGGCCCGCCAGCCTCGAATCCCCCCGGCTTCAGCAGTGTGACCGGCATCGGCTCCTCGTGAAGGGCCGGTGCGTCGCCCATCCTCGACGCGGCATCGCGATCGACGATCACCGTGCAATTCGGATGCGTGCGAAGGATCGACGCCGGCATGGACTCGCTGATCGGTCCGGCGATCAACCCCGCGATCGCATCGGCCTTCGACGCCCCAGATGCGAGAAGGACGATGCGCCGCGCGGCGAGGAGCGACGCAGGCCCGAGCGTCACGGCTTCCTCCGGCACCGCGGACATCGAGCCGAATGCGGTCGAGAATGCGCGCCGCGTTTCGGGAGCGAGCCGCGCGACGTGGAGGCCCGCGCCGAACGGCGTGCCGGGCTCGTTGAACGCGATGTGCCCATTGGCCCCGATCCCCAGGAGCAGGAGATCGATTCCACCGGCCTCCGCGATCGCGTCCTCGTAGCCCGCGCCATCGCCGGCCAGCCACGTCACGTTGGACGCCGGCACTCCGATCGGTCCCACGACGTCCCGCCGAAGGGTTGCCGCGAGCGAGTGTGGATCGCGGCTGCCGATCCGGTGAAACTCGTCGATGTTGAAGATCCGAACGCGGGAGAAGTCCACTTGCAGTTCTTCGCTCGCCTTGGCCAGCTCGCGGTAGAGGCCGCGCGGGGTGTCGCCAGCGGGAATGCCGAGCACGGCGTCCGGATCTTCGACGAGATGATTCAACACGAGGATCGATGCAACGCGCGACAGGTCTTTGTAGTCCTTCGTGACGATCGTTTTCATGGGATTCCCTCGGAGTCCTTCGCACGCCCTCGTCGATCACGACTTCGTTCGCGCTTTCCACCAATCGTCGTACCGGCGCGCCGCGGCTTCGCGATCCGCATCCGGCAAGTCCCATCGATATCCGAAGTCTTGACCCGAGATCGCGCGAAGCGTGTCGCCGGCATCGCCGCGCACGTCGTTCGACGTGGAGCGCAAATCCAAGAGGAGGCCCTCTACCCCATCCCCCTCGCCGAGCGTGAAGAGCGCGGCAGCGATCGCGTGCCGCGCGAAAAAATCCCGATCTTTCGCCGCGATCGCGCGCTTCAGCGCCGGAATCGTCTGCTTTTCCTTGAGCGCGGCGAGAGCACGTGCGGCGTCGGCGCGGACTTCGGATGCCTCGTCGTCGAGCGCCGTCGCGACCACTCGCGCGGCGTTGCCCCCTCCGATGCGCGACAGCTCCGCGATCGCCCGCCGGCGTGCGGCCGCGTCCTTGTCGTGAAGGCGGGCCCCGAGCGGACCGAGATCACCGTCGCCGGTCGTCACGGCATGGGCTGCTTTTTCTTCGCGAGTGACCCAAGCGCCGTCGACTTTCGTGAAGCCGAGCTGGCGACGCGCCGCTTCGTGCTCCGGGTCGATCTCGATCACCTTTTGAAGCTCGGCCTTCGACTCGTCGTCGAGCTTGTGAGTGCGGCACCACTGGGCGAGAGAGAAGTACGCGGCCGCGTCTCCGTCCTTGATCTTCTTCAAGCGCTCGGCGTAGAGCATCCGCGGATCCTGGATTCGGCGGCCGCGCAGGCTTGCGCCCGCTCCAAAGTCCTGCGTGAAGTAGAGGTGACCTTTCTTGTCGGCGGCGACGCCGAGTCCGATCTGCCGATGCCCAGCTGCAATGAGGTTGCGATGATGGCCCGACGAATGGCACCACCCGTCGACGGCGCTTTCCGCCGACGAGTCCTCCGCGATATTTTCAGCGACCCCGCCGGAATACCCCTCGTGATGCACGCGGGCGCCCGGCGTCTTGTTCGCTTCGACGGGCGACTCGTGAGCGAAGTAGCCGCGCTCCGCCATTTCCTCGCTATGCTTGCGCGCGGCGACGAGAAGACGCTCGTCGATCTCGACGGGAAGAACGCCCATGAGGATGCGGTACTCGTTGGTGAGCCGGATCGCCTCGCGCTCGATCTCGGTCGCGCTCGTTGCGACGGAGTCGTTGTATTCCAGGATCTCCTCCCAGGCCTTCTTTTCCTTTTCCATCGCCAGCGAACGCGTGTCGAACTGGTCGTCGAGAAACGCCATCGCTTCCATGACGTCCGCGAACCGGCCCTTCGCTACGCCGACCGATTCGGAAAAGCGGTGATTCTCGTCGATCGGCGCGAGCAGCGACTCGACGTCCGGAACGCGCGACCGCAGCCAAAACGTCGGCCTGTCGTAGACTTCTCGAAGCTCGCCGACGCGCGCGCTCACTTCGGGTTGGCCGACGGCACCGTGCGCGTCGTCGGGATAGCGACCGGTGTCGTGGATGATCGACAGCGCCGCGGCCCGTCGCTCGACGATCTCCTTTCGAAGCCGCTGGCGCAGCGAAGCGAACGCCGGAGTCTTTGGAAACGACTCGATCGCCTCCGCGTCGTGCTTCTCTTTGGCGGTGAGGAGGTCCCGCAGCACCAGCTTCCCCGAGTCGCCGGCCGCGAGCAATTCGGCATAGGCGCGGGTGCGCTTCTCCGGATCCGTGCTGTGCGCCTCTCGAGCGATCGCTTGGATCGAAGCGTCGGGATCCCCGGAGACGACGAGCGCGCAGACGATCGCCAAGATTCCTCGCATAGGGGCGAACATTGTAGCGATGAGTACCGAGCCTGGCTCATCCGTCCCGAATTTTTTCGCGGCTCGTCGACGCGCCGAGCTCGCACGGGTTGCGAACCGGCGGTGCGAATCGGTACGATCGCCCCATGATCCATCCTCTTCGAAGAGCCATCCCCGCGCTGGGACTCGCGTGCATCCTCACCACGAATTGGAGCTGCGGCAACGAAGCGACCGGGAAGATCGCGCCGCCGAACGTCCTGTTCATCCTCATCGACGCGCTGCGAGCTGACCACCTGAGCTCGTACGGGTATGCGCGGAAGACCTCGCCGCACGTCGATGCGCTGGCAGACGAGGGCGTTCGGTTCGAGCGCGCGAACTGCCAGGCGACGTGGACCGGCTCGTCGGTCGCGTCGATCTTCAGTGGCCTCTACCCGTCCACGCACGGCGTGATCACGAACCCGACGCACACGTCGGGTCAGACGTTCGCGTCGGCGATCCTCGCGCCGCAGGTGACGACGCTTGCCGAATCGATGAAGGCACGCGGCTATCGAACGGGCGCCATCGTCACGAACGTGTTCCTGCGTCGCGAATACGGGTTCGACCAAGGCTTCGACGATTACGAGATGCTCGAGCACCGCGAGCACGGCGCCGCCGTGAACCGCGACGCGCTCGAGTGGATCGGGAAGAAATCGGCGAGCCCGTTCTTCCTCTATCTGCACTACATGGACGTGCACGGACCGTACACGCCGCCGGCGCCCTACGACGAGTACTTCAAGCCCGAGGCTCCGAAGCCGCTTCCCGAAACCGCCGTGATCCCGCCAAACCTGAAGCTCGGCGATTGCCGCGATCTCGCGGTCTACGAGGCGCGCTACGACGGCGGAATCCGCTGCGTCGACGAGGAGATCGGCGATCTCCTGAAGAAGCTGGACGGAATGGGACTCGCGAAGAACACGCTCGTCGTCTTCACTGCCGACCACGGCGAGGAGCTTTACGAGCACGGCGGGTTCGGACACGGACGCACCCTCTACGAGGAGGTGCTCCACACTCCGCTCGTCTTCCGCCTCCCCGGTCGAGTCCCCGCGAAGAAATCGATCCACACGGGAGTCAGCGCAATCGACATCTACCCGACGATCCTCGAGCTCTGCGATGCGCCGAACCCGCCTGCGATGCACGGTCGCTCGCTCGTTCCGTTGATCGACGGCAAGGACTCGGCCGAGCGCGAGATCTGGGCCGAGATCCATCTCGAGAAGGGCCAGCCGCAGATCTGCCACAAGCTCGACACGGTGAAGTCGATCTACACGCTCGCAGCCGGCGAGGTCGGCGAGTACCTGTTGCTCGGCGAAGACCCGGCCGAACAGAAAAACGCGATCGGCCGCCTCAGCGCTCCGGAGAAGCGAGTGCTCGCCGATGCGTTCACCGACTACATCGACAAGCGCAAGATCGAAGCCGTGAAGTGGTCGACGAGCGCGACGCACCAGCCGAGCCCACAGGACGTCGAACGCATGAAAGCGATCGGCTACCTCCCGGACACGGGAGGCAAGCCCGCGCCCAATGGGAAAGAGAAGCCGCCCCCTGATCCGACCGATCACCACTGATCACGGCCACATCACGAGCCGTCCGTTCGTCGCGCCCGCGCCACGCGGTACCGGCGCTTGACGGCCCCCGCTCCCCCGTCCCATCCGCCGACGCTCGCGCGCCGGCTCGGCGTCCTCGACACGACGATGGTCGTCATGGGCGCGATCATCGGCATGGGGATCTTCGTCTATTCCGCCAACGTCGCGCGTGAGCTCCCAGTTCCGGCGTACCTGATGCTCGCTTGGGTGATCGGCGGCGTCGGTGCGCTCGCAGGTGCGTTCACGTTTGCCGAGCTCGGAGCGCTCTTGCCGAAAGCAGGCGGACCCTACGTCTTCATGTGCGAGGCGTTCGGTGGGTTCGTCGGATTCCTGTACGGCTGGGCGATGTTCTTCATCGTGACGACGGGCGCGGTCGCCGGGCTCGCGAAGGCGCTCGCGTCGCAGCTCGCGCCGATCCTCTCGCTCGGCGAAACGGAGCAGAAAATCGTCGCAGCGATCGCGATTGCAATCGTCACCGTGGTGAATTGGATCGGAGTGAAGTCCGGCGCGCGCGTCCAAAATGCTTTCACGTTCGCGAAGATCGGCGCAATCCTGCTCGTCATCGGCGGTGCCTTCCTGGTTCCTTCGCAACAAACGAGCTTCGCGCATTTCGCGACGCCCGCCGACCCCAGGGTTCCCGCGGGCATCATCGGCGGATTCGCCGGCGCGCTCGTGTTCGTGATGTTCGCGTACGGCGGTTGGCAGGTCTCGACGACGCTTGCCGCCGAGGTGAACGACGTGGAGCGCACGCTGCCGCGCTCCATTCTGGCGGGCACGATCGGAGTGATCGTGCTCTACGTGCTCGTGAACGCGGCCTATCTCTACTGCTTGCCGATCGAGCGGATCGCGGCATCGGAGGACATCCTGGCGGCAAACGCGGTGCGCGTGGTTCTCGGCAACACGGGAGCGAATCTGTTGACGGCCGGGATCTTGTGTTCTCTTTTCGGCGCGCTCAACGCCTATGCCATGTCGATGCCGCGCGTCTACTATGCGATGGCGTGCGATGGCGTCTTTCTTCGCTCGCTGGCTCGAGTGAGCCCACGCTTTCACACGCCATCGTTGGCGATTGCCCTTCCCGGCGTGTGGGCCTGTGTGCTCGTTCTCTTCCTCCTCGACAAGCTCAAGGACTTCGCGGCCTACGTCACTGCCATCGACTGGATCTTCTTCACCCTCGCCGGGGCGTCCCTCTTCGTTCTTCGCCGAAAGCGACCCGACGCCATTCGCCCGTTCCGTGTCCCTTTCTATCCAATCGTCCCGCTCGTCTTCACCTTGTTCGCGGCCTCTGTCGCCGTGAGCCCGTTCATTTCGAATTGGAAGCCGGCCGTCCAAGGGTTTGGAATCCTCGTCGCGGGCATCCCGTTCTACCTGTTCTGGAGATGGCGGAGCCGTGTGGCTCGCGCTTGACCAGGGCTCCACGTCGAGCGGTGCCGCGCTCGTCGACGACCGCGGTCGCATTCGCCGGCTCGCTCGCGTCGCGGTCGCCACGCGCCATCCCGCGCCCGGCCACGTCGAGATCGACGCCGAGGCCGCGCTGCGAACGCTCGAGGAGGCGGCGCGCCGGATCGGCGCTCCACGCACGGTCGATGGCGTCGGGCTCGCGTCGCAGCGCTCGACCGTGGTGCTGTGGGACCGGCGCACGGGCCGCCCCGTCGCGCCCGCGCTGAGCTGGCAAGACGTGCGAGGCGCCCGCGTCCTCGCGGCGATGCGGCTCGACGCGTCCGCCATTCGACGCACCACCGGTCTCGTGCCCTCGCCGCACTACTCCGCCGTGAAGATGAAGTGGCTTCTCGATCGCGTGGCCGGTGCGCGCCAGCGCGCGAGGTCGGGCCGCTACGCGATCGGAACGTTGAACGCGTTCCTCGTCTTCCGGCTCACCCGCGGGCGAGTGTTCGCCACCGATCCGACGCACGCGCAGCGCACGCTCCTCTTCGACGTGCGGCGAGGCGATTGGGACGACGACCTCTTGCGGCGCTTCGGCGTGCCGAGGGCGGCGCTGCCGGAGGTGCGGCCGTCGTTCGGCGAATTCGGCTCGTGCGACTTCGGTCCGATCCGCGCGTGCGCCGGCGACAAGCAGGCCGCATTCGTCGGGCTCGCGCCCGCGCGCCGCGAGGCGATCGTGAACTACGGAACGGGCGCGTTCTTCGTGATCGCCGCGGGATCGAGTCCCGCGTCGTCGCGCGGTCTGCTGTCGTCCGTCCTGCCCACGCCACGTCGCAGCTTCGCCGTCGAAGGAACGGTGAACGCGGCCGGCGCCGCGCTCGATTGGATGGGCCGCGCGCTTCGACTGTTCGGCTCGCCCGGCGAGATGAAGCGGCTCCTTCGGGATCGCGCAACGGACGTCCGCTGTCTTCCGGCGCCCGAAGGGCTCGGCGCGCCATTCTTCGACCCGAGCGCGCGGACGCGCTTCGTCGGCATCGACGCGCGAACGACGCCGGGCGACCTCGTCTTCGCAACGCTCGAGGGAATCGCCGCGCTCGTGTCGGTGATCGCCGACCGTGCGCGCGGGTCGGGCGCTCGCGCGACCGCAGCCGTCGCGGCCGGCGGGTTGTCGAAGCTCGACGATCTGCTGCAGCTCCAGGCCGACTTCCTCGGCGTTCCCGTGAGGCGAGCGCGAGTGCGCGAGGCCACGCTCCTCGGCGCAGCCGCGCTCGCGCGCGGCGTTGCCTTTCCGCGGGACGTCGACGCCGAGACCGTCTTCAAGCCCACGGGCGGAACGCGCGACGCCGATCGACGACTCGGCGCATGGATGGAGGCCGTCGGCCTTCGCCTCTCAGGTGGTCGCGGGGCTCGGTAGCGCGCGGCGCCGGCGACGCAGCGCTTCCGCAGCGCCGCCGATCAGCATGCCGGACGAGAGCGTGATGGCGACCCAGATCGTGAGCTGCGGGAGCACGCCGAACCAAAGGAACTTCGGCCACAGCGACATCTCGGAGGTGCCGGGCTTCGTTGCATCGTAGTGCGTTCCCCAATTCCCTTGCATCGCGAAGAACATGACGACGACCACCGGAATCCTCGCGAGGAGCGCGTACGCGAAGAGCGCCTTCCAGAGCGCCGGCCACGCCCAGGCCATCGGCAGCACCGACGCGAGCGAGAGCAGGAAGAACACGATCCCAGGGCCCGGGGCCTTGAAGTGAAGCAGTCCGAAGACGAGTCCAGCCGAAGCCATCATGGCGACGATTCCGAAGATCCCCATGAGGATGGTTGTCCACATGCGCTCAGGCGCGGCGCCGGCGCGGCCGAGCCGCAGAGCGAACCAGATCCCGAACACCGGCGCGAGCCAGGAGATCCCGACGATCGCGCCCGCTCCGCCGGCCCCGCGGTTGAACAGCACGGGCGCCCACTGGTTCCTCTCGCCGATCACTCGCACCACCGTCACCAGAAACGTGATCAACGCAGGCCCGACCACCAGCCGCCAAGTGCTCGGTCGTTCGTTCGCCATCGAATCCGACATCGCCCGCTCCTTTCATCCCGAATCGCCCCACTAACTGACGCATACGGAGCCAGGATCGTTTTTCCCAGTTAGAAAGTCGACGGGGCGCCCGTCGCTGATCGACGCTCGCCTCATGCGCTGCGGGCTCAACGCGCGTAATCGTCCGCACCGAGAAAGTGGAGCGAAACGTACGGTTCGTCGCCGACGACCCAGCTGTCGTGGCCGGGCTGGACGGAAAAGAGATCGCCCGCGCGAAGCTCGACCTCGCGGCCGTCGTCCATCGCGACCATCGCCCGGCCCGACACGACGAGGCCCACGTGCGCGACCTCGCAGCTCTTCGTTCCCGCGACCGGACGCACGTGCGTCGACCACCTCCAGCCGGGGTCGTATCGGGCGCGGCCCACGACCACGCCGCCGATGCGGACGATCTCGAACGAGCCTTTCTCGAACCGGCGCACTTCGTCGGGCTTCTCGAATCGCTTGAGGATCCAGGCTTCCGTCATGTTCGCTCACTCTCTCGATCGCGAAGGAGGCTGAAGAACTCGCGCCACGGACCGACGAACCGACCGTGCCATCGCGTCAACACGCGGCTGATCTGGCTCACGTGCGCCAGGTCGTGCGTGATCCAACACGCGACGAGCTGCTCGAGCGTCACGCGCCCGAGCGACGGATGAGTCCCTTCGAGTTGCAAGTGCTCCGGCCGTAGCGACAGCTCGTTGAGGGCTCGGAGGTTCGCCCGTCGAAGGCGTGCGAACTCGGCGAGGAGCCGTTCGATCCGCCACGCGCCGTAGGTGACGAATCCCCGTTCGCGATCGAAGGGAGTGAACGTCGCGTTTCGCCCCTTCTCGAGGATGAGCCGAATGCGCGGCAGCCAATCGTCGTTCTCGCCGTGCGCCATGTGGCACACGATCTGAAACGAGCTCCACGTGCCCTTCCCCTCGTTCACGTGCAGGAGCTTCTCCGGCACCGCGGCGAGGAGCGAGGTGAGCACGGACGGAGTGGCCTCGAGGATCCGCCGCGATTCCCCGAAATCGAACGGGAGCGACAATGGCACGGAAACCGACGAACCCTCGGATGTCGCGCCGCCGGAGACCGCCTGCACGATCGTCACCTCGTCCCCGTCCGCCACGGCTCCATCGAGGCCGTCGAGCCATCGCGTGTCGGTCGCATTGTGGAAGCAACGGACGTGCGGTCGAAACGCCCCCGTTTCGTCGAAGAGGTGCACGCGGAGTTCGGGATGTCGCGTCACGGCCCCGTCGAGCGCCCCACGCAACGTCGACGCCTCGACCGTGAACGACCGCTCTCCACCGACGAACGGCGCGAGCAGGCTCGGCAAGCGAATCGTGACCGACGCCATGGAAATGACTCAATCCTCGACGAACGCGGCCACACACGAGATCCGCGGCAACGTGCACGGCAGCGTGCGCCACGAGTCGCCGCCGTCGGAGCTCACGTGCAGAGTGCCGGCGGTCGTTCCGACATAGACGCCGCACGGTTGAATCGCGTCGACGGCCACCGCAGACCGGAGGACCCCCATGTACGAGCCCTCCGCCGGCAGACCGCGCCCGAGCGATTCCCAAGAGTCGCCGCGATCTCGGCTCCGGTAGACGCGGAACTTGCCATCGATCGGCATTCGGTGCTCGTCGCTCTCGAGTGGGACGGCGAAGAGCGCACCCGTGGCGCGATCGATCGCGAGCGGGAATCCGAAGCGCGACGGCAATCCGTTCTCGATGCGTTGCCACGAGTCGCCGGCGTCGCGGGTGCGGAACATACCCATGTGGTCCTGGCGATAGATCGTGGACGGGTCGTCGGGATCGCGCGCGAGCGCGTGGACGCAGAACCCGATGTCCTTGTGTTCCGCGTCCTCGATGATGACCGGCACGCCCGAGTTCTTCGGCTCCCACGACGCGCCGCCATCGTCGCTCCGAAAGACTCCCACTGCGGAGATTCCACACCACAAGCGACGCGGATTGCGTGGATCGACGAGCACGGAATGCGCGCACAATCCCCCGAAGCCCGGATACCACGATCCCCGCGTCCGATGTTCCTCGAGGCCGGTCACGAGCGACCACGATTCTCCGCCGTCCTCGCTCCGGAAGAGCGCCGCCTCGTCGACGCCCGCCCAGATTGCGCCGGCGGCTTCGACGAGAGTCCAGATCTGGTTCAACTTGCGCTTGCGCGCCGCGTCGAACGCGGGACCGTTCGGGATCTGCCGCCAGCTCGAGAGATCGTGGGGTCCGCTCGTGCCGGAGCTGACGTGCAGCGTCGCTCCGTAAACGAAGCTCGCGACGCCGAACATCGTGCGCCCGGACGACAGCCGCGCGATCGCCGTGACCTTCCACCCTTTGAAGAGAGGGCCCTCGATCTTCCAATCGCGACGCGAGCGGTCCGACCGCACGAGAAACGCACCCTTCTCCGTTCCGACGATGACACACACTCTCATGAGATCACCTTTGGGTCCGAGAACTGCGATGAGGATCGCGGCCGGTTGCCGGTCGTCTCAAAGTTTCTTGGAATCCGGTCTCAGGAAAGTTGCGAGGTATCGCGCCTCCTCCTCGAACTCGTCGTGCGACTCGCACGTAAATGCGATCTCACGGCGGATCAACGCCACGAGCTTTCCGCGCGCGATCCAGACTTTGTTGCGGTCGGACGGCTTGCCGTCGACGTGATCCCGAAGCACGTCGTAGTACGACGAGCCCATCTCGCGAAGTTGAGTCATCGCGGTTTCCGCGAGGTGCAGGACCCAGGTGCGATCGAAGTCCGGCTCGCGATCGGGCGCGGCCGTTGCCTCCTCGTCCGGAAGGGGTCCCGGCTCGGCATGGGCCAGGCTCCGACGGCGACGGTCGGCGATGACGTGCATCGAGACGGCGAGGACGAGGCTTCGGAAGCGCCCTTTCGCGGAATCGGCGCGCGAGATCACGTCGCCCGCGAGAATCCGAACGAAGACGTCCTGGCAAACGTCCTCCGCGTCGTCGGGGCCGAACCCCTTTCCGCGCACGAACGCGAGAATCGCCGGACGATAGCGCATGGCGACGCGCTCGAGTGCAGCGGGGTCGCGCTCCCCGGCGTTCCGGATGGTCGTCCAGATCGTGGTTTGGAACATGGGTGGCTATCAGGAGCGGCGTCGCCGTGGGTCCGGGTTCCCGCCCCCCTTTCAGGCGCCGATTCTAGCAGCGCGATTTCGTCACTGATAAGATCGGCTCTTCTCATGAGCGAGGAGAACGATCCCCGTCACGGCGGAGGGGACGACTCCGTGACGCGCGACGAAAACCCGCACCCATCCCGAAGGGCCATCGGATGACGCCTGAGAAAGAAATCGTCGAGAACGCCATTGCACGCGACCTGTTCGGTCCCGCCGGGCTCACGGAAGGGACGGAACTCGCGATCCCGGAGAAGTACTCGCTCGTCCGATTCCTCGGGCGCGGCGGCTGCGGAGACGTTTTCCTCGCGCAAGACAAGACGCTCGGTCGTCCGGTGGCGCTGAAGTTCCTGAGCGTCGCGCGTCCGGCCGAAGTCGAGCGATTTCGCCGGGAGGCGCGCTTCGCCGCGCGCCTCGACGACCCGGCGATCGTCAAGATCTACGAGGTCGGCGTCGTCGAGGGGCGGCCGTACATCGCCATGCAGTTCATCGATGGCACGAGCCTCCAGTCCGCGGACCTCGACCGCGTCGCCCTCGTTCGGGTGATTCGCACGGTCGCCGTTGCGCTCGCGCAAGCGCATGCGCAGGGGATCGTGCATCGAGACATCAAGCCGTCGAACATCCTCCTCGACCGGGAGGGTCGCACCTATCTGACCGACTTCGGAATCGCGCGCGACCTCAGCGGTGAATTCGGCGCCACGCTCTCGACGGACGGCGCCGTCATCGGCACGCCCGCGTTGATGCCGCCGGAACAGGCGCGCGGCGATCGACGGGCCGTCGACGGACGCAGTGACGTCTACTCGCTCGGCGCGACTCTCTTCCTCAAGCTGACGAAGCGCTTCCCGTTCGAAGGGCCGAACGTCGTCGAGGCGTTGCATGCGGTCATTCACGATCCGCCGCCGTTTCCGCGGTCGATCGATCCCACGATCCCACGGAGCCTCGAGGCCATCACGCTGAAGTGCCTACAGAAGAACCGCGACGATCGCTACGCCTCCGCGGCGGAGCTCGCGGTGGACCTCGACCTCTTTCTCGTGGGCCAACCGGTTCGCTCGGAGTCGTCCGAGTGGTTCCGAAGGCTCGTCGGATCGCCGCGAGTTCGGTCGCCCCGGCCGGCCGGGGCGGATTCGGGGTTCGGAGCCGTGCTCGAGATCGCACACGGCATCGCGGGTTGGGACGCGTTCCTGTACCGGATATCGACGAACATCTGCCGCGCGTGGCCCAAGCTCGACGCGATGATCGCCGAGCTGGACGGCATCTTGGCGGCACGCCCCGATTTCGCGCTCGCGCGCTTCTACCGCGGCGTCGCGCTCGCGCGGCGCGAGCGCCTTCGCCCGGCGCTCGAGGACATGGAGCGCGCGATCGATCTCGTGGGTGACATGGCGAGCGCACACTTCGAGCTGGGGCGCCTCTACCTCGCTCTGTACCTGCGCGAGCACCACCGCGCGCGCCAACACCTCTCGTCGATCGGAGTCGCGGATCATCTCGCCTCGGCTCGATCACGGCTCGCCCAGGCGGTGCTCGCCTTCCAGGAGGCCCAGCGGGTGAAAGAAAGCCTTCCGGTCTGGCAGACCAACTACACGCACGCGGTGGAACGCCTCGCGGAGTCCGACTACTCGAGGTGCGTCGCGGTGTGCGACGAGATCCTCGCCGCCGACGCCGACGTCGAGGAAGTGTGGAAGCTTCGAGGTGACGCGCTTCGCTTCGCCGGCGGCGATCCGTTCGAGAGCTACGAGCGAGCGCTTCGGATCCGGAGAAGCTTCTACGAAGCGCACTTTGCCATCGCGGAGGCGCACTTCGCCCGTCGCGCCGTGCCGGAGGCACGCCGCGCGCTCGGGCGCGCGCTGGAGATCTGCCCCGAGTGCGTCGACGCGATGGCGCTCCTCGCGCGCACGTACCTCGCGGAGGCGCAGCACACCGGCGCCCCGGCGCCACTTCTCGAGGCAGCGAAGTTCGCCGACGCGGCGCTGACCCTCGATCCGTCTTGCTACGAGGCGATGGTGACCCGCGCCGAGATCCTGCTCGAGGAAGCCCGCACGCCGGATCGATCGGATCGCCTCGACCTCGCTCTCCGCTCGCTCGACGCGGCGCGGAAAATGGAGGGGTGCCCGAATCGAGTCGGTCTTCTCGCGGCGCGGGCGCGACTCCAGCGCGCGCGCCATGCGATCGCGAGAGGTGCGGACCCGCGCGCCGACCTCCTCGCGGTGAGGGATCTCGCGAAGCCCGTATTCCTCGACATCCCCGACAACCACGCCTGGCATGAGGTGCTTCGCGAGATGATCCGGCTCGACCCGACGCTGGGCCCTCCTCGATAAGCGACCTCCCGATCGAGTTCGCCGGATAGCTCGGACGCTCTGATGATCTATTAAAATATATTGAACACTTCTAACAGATCATCGTAGATTCTCGGCCATGGGAAAACGACGCGAGAGAGTCTTGCGGTTGACGCGCCCCCGGCAGCTCGAGGCGCTCGTCTCCCCGGGACGCGTGGAGATCGTCGAACAGCTCCAGACGGGCGGGCCGGCTTCGGTTCGCGAAATGGCGAAGGCACTCGGTCGCTCGCCGCACTCCCTCTACTACCACGTGCGTACGCTCCTTGCGGTGGGCATCGTGCGTCGCAGCGACACTCGTCGAATCGGAAAGCGTGACGAATCGGTCTATGCGCTCGCCGCCGAGCGCATCGTCGTCGAACGCGACCCGTGGTCGCCGACCAAGGCCACGGCGCTCGCTCGATCCGCCGCAGCGATCCTTCGTCGCGCCGAGCGGAACTTTTGTCGCGCGTCGCACGACGAGCTCGCTTGGACGAAATCCCGCGAGCCGTGTGCGTTCTTTGGATCGCGGAAAGCCTGGTTGACGCGCGATGCGATCCGAGAGATTGCCGGCCTCGTCGGCAGGATCGAAGAGCTGCTCGCCCGAGAAAACGGTCGGAAGGAAGGGCGGCTGCACCTCTGGACGTTCGCGCTCGCGCCCTTGATGCAATCGTCTTCGAGGAGAAAGCCATGAACGAGATCGATGTCGGCCGCCGGCGCGTGCGAGAGGCGATCGGCCTCGATCGACTTCGCACCGTCACGGGTCGAGTCGCGCTGTCCGGGTTCGGAGAGTTCTACGGAACCGACGTGTCGTGCCGGCTCGAGTACGACGGCCGGGGACGTTTTGTCACCGCCATCGACGGACGCATCCGTCGCTCGACGGGTTTCGACGGCGAGTGCGCCTGGGATGGAGACGGATCGGGCGTATCCCGCGCGCTCGAGATGGACGAACGAGAAACGCTGCTCCTCTCGAACTGGTTCCGGACCGGCTGGTGGCTCGCGGACGAGTGTCCGGTGGACGTCGCCTTCGCGGACTCGACGACGGCAGGCGAACTCGCGTTTTCGATTCGCTTGAAGGGGGGCGTTCGCTGCGCACGTGTCGTCGTCGACGGCGCGACGCATCGTCCACGAACGCTGTCCGTGCCCTCGGCGTTCGGCGAGCTCGTCTGGACGCTCGACGACTGGCGCGAGGTGGACGGACTGTCGATTCCTCGGCGCGTCGAGCATCGACTTCCCGCGAACGTCACGCAAACGACCGTCGTCACGTCGATCGGGACGCGGCGCGCGCCCGGCGTCTACGCGCGGCCCGCCTCGGCGCCGGCCCACGTGCGATTCGACGCGTCGATTCCTTCCCGCATCGAGGTCGAGCGAGCGCCGACCGGCCACCTCTTCGTACGCCCGCGGATCGACGGAAAGGACGTCGGCTGGTTCATCCTCGACACCGGTGCGGCCGTGTCCGTGATCTCGCCCGAGGCGGCCGACGAAGCCGGCCTCCCCGTCTTCGGCAAGACATTCGGCGCGGGCGCGGGAGCGGCGACGCCGTCCGCCGTCTTTCGCGAAAGCACGGGGTTCGAGCTCGGACCGATCGAAATCTCGGCGAGGCTCGCCTACACGCAGCTCGACCTCTCCGCGAACGCGGCGGCGCTCGGTCGTTCCGTGGCCGGCGTCGTCGGTTGGGACCTCTTTTGCCGCGCGATCGTGTCGATCGACATGACCGAGCCACGCGTCGAGATCTTCGACGGCTCATCGCACGACGATGCGGGCCTCGAATGGCAGACCGTCTTCCTGCACGGTCGCCACCCGCACGTGCGCGCCCGGGTCGAAGGCGCGCACGAAGGACTCTTCCGGCTCGACACCGGCGGCGGATCCGCGGGGCTCTTCTTCCACTCGCCTGCGGTGGAGCGTCTTCGCCTTTCCGAGGGACGGACGGGCCAGGAGGTCGGGCTCGGCGGCGCGGGCGGAACTGCAAAGGCGTTGATGAGCCACGTCGAGAGCTTCGAGCTCGCGGGCGAGCGCTTCGAAAACCTCCCGGCGTTCTTCGTCGCTCGCGGATTCGGTGCGTTCGACGATCCCTATTCGCTGGGCACGATCGCCGGAGCCGTGCTCGGTCGATTCAAGATGGTGCTCGACTATGAGCGGCGGAGGATCGCGTTCATTTCGCGCGAGCGGGGGCACCATCCGTAGGTTCAGCGAGCCACCGCCCGAAGTGCCGCTCGGCGCTCTCGAGGAAGTCCGGATAGAAGAGCGCCGACGTGATGTGCCCGCCCGGCGCCCATCGGATCGTCACGTCGCCGAACGCCTTTGCGAGCCGCTCGACGCTCGCCGGTTGCACGACCTCGTCGAACATCCCAGCGAAGAGGAGCAGGCGCTCGCCGCGTTCGGGCTTCGCGTACGTCGCCGGATCGAAGTCGCGGCATCGGCGGCGCACTTCGTCGGGCGACACGCCGCGACGGCGCAGATCGTCGATCACGCGCTGAGTCTCGCTCGACGGGTGGAGGAGCACGTCCGAGACGCCGGCGCCTGCGAGCGCGAAGACGCCCGCGCGAAACTCCGGTGCGACGCCGAACGTGAGCGCGCCCACGAAGCCGCCGAGGCTGATGCCGAGGATTCCGACGCGACCCCGGCCTCCATCGTCGCGATCGAGAAGCGCGGCGACGCGGCGCGCATCCTTGACGGACTGGATCATCGCCTGGCGCGTTCGATCGAGATCGCCGGAGAGGATTCCCGGGAAGCCACCGTCCGACTGGCGCTCCCACTGCCACGCCATCGGCAACACGAATGCGCGGAATCCGCGGGTCGCGAGGTAGCGAGCCGCCACGTCTTCGAGGCCGCCCTCTTTCGGGCCGTACCAGATCGGCAGGATCACGACCGAGCCGCGACTCTCGCCGGCCGGAACGTAGTCGCGTCCGGGGATGACGTCGTTCGTCGCGTCGCCCGACGGTGCGGCGGTCGGCACCCGGAACGAATGCACCGAGTACGGCTTCGTCGGCGCCATCGCGGGCTCCACCAGATGCCGTTCGACGATGAAGGTCGCCGCAGGGTCCGCGTCGAAGAGCGGCGTGCTGGAGGACGGGTCACCGAAGATCGGGAGGACCGCGATCGAGACCGACGCGAATGCACACGCGATGGAGAATGCGCTGCGCAAAGACTGCATGGCAGGAGCATACGACACGAGTCGATGTCGTATCCAGTCGCACGAAATCGATACGCCGTCGCCCGGCGTCGAAGGCAGCGTTGATCGGGCGCGCCAGCGGTGCTACGTTCGCGCCGTGATGCACTTCGACCCTCCCGTCTCGACGACACGACCGCCCGCGAGTCCTCGATGCCTGAGGTGATCTCGCTCGGGCTCCTCGTCGCGGACGTCATCGCGCGCCCCGTGTCGGGCCTTCCTCCGTCGGGCCGCCTCGCGCTCGTCGATTCACTCGAGCTCGCGCTCGGAGGATGCGCCGCGAACACGGCGGTCACGCTCGCCCGATTCGGCGCGCACGTGGCCGTGATCGGTCGCGTCGGCCGCGACGGTTTCGGCGATTTCGTCGTCACCGCGCTCGGCCGCGAGGGCGTCGACGTTTCGGGGGTCCGGCGCGACGACGAACGACCGACGTCGGCAAGCGTCGTCTTCGTCTCTCCCGACGGGGAGCGCAGCTTCCTCCACGCCGCGGGCGCGAACGCGAGTCTCTCGGAGGCGGACGTCGACGGGGACGTCGTGCGCGGAGCGCGCGTCCTCCACGTCGGCGGAGCGCTACTCCTTCCCGGGCTCGACGGCGAGCCGATGGCACGGATCCTCGCGCACGCGCAGGCACTCGAGGTCACCACCTCCCTCGACACGGTCTTCGACCCCACGGGCCGTTGGATTCACGCGATCGGCCCCGCGCTGCCCTACGTCGACGTCCTCCTCGCGAGCGAGGCCGAAGCCTCCGCTCTCACCGGCGAGTCCGAGCCGGAAGCGCAAGCGGAGTTTTTCCTCGCCAAGGGAGTCAGCGTGGTCGCCATCAAGCGCGGCGCCGCGGGGTCGTTCGTCCGAAACGCGACGGAATCGGTGAGCATTCCCGCCGTACCCGTGCACGTCGTCGACACGACCGGCGCGGGCGACGCCTTCGCAGCGGGAGTGCTCGTGGGAATCCTCCGTGGATGGAATCTCGATCGGACCGCGCGGTTCGCCTCGGCCGCAGGCGCCGCGTGCGTCCGCGCGGTGGGAGCGACGGCCGGCATTCAATCGCTCGAAGACACCGAATCGCTCGCCGCGACGGCCGCTAGAAAACGCCAATGATTCGATCTCCTCTTTCCGACGGCGGATCGTCATCGCCGATCCGTCGATGCGCGTTCGACGAAGCCCCATTCAAGCTCGCGGACCGGCGCGACGATGACTTGCGCGGGACCGTTGCGAGGCGCCGGAACGCGCAGAGATCCGTTTCGAATCGGCACGGTGAACCGTGAAGGGTAAGAAGCAAACAAAGGCCGCAAAGCTCTTCAACGAGGGGAATCGCCTCTCGGACCACGGCGAGTTCGAGGCAGCGCTCGAGCGATACGAGGCCGCCGTCGCCGCGGATCCGAAGTTCCAGGATCCTTACATCGCGATCGCGTACCTCAAGCATCGGCTCGGCGACGTCGAAGGCGCCGAACGAACGCTGCGTCGCGCGCTCGCGCTCGGCGACCACCCGGTGGTGCTCTACAACCTCGGCTGGATCTTGAACGAGCGGGCCGAGTACGCCGAGGCTGCGGCGTGCCTCGAGCGTTCCGTGGAGATCGCGGACGATTTCTTGATGGCGTGGAAAGAGCTCGGCGCCGCCCGCCTCCGACTTGCTCGGTACGACGACGCCGAACTGGCCTTTCAACGCGCTCTCGCAATCGACAGCGACGACGTGGACTCGCGGCTCGGACTTCACCGCCTCCCGCGATTCCGCGAGTTCCCGGAGCCCTTCCCCGGCGGCGCGCCCGGCATGAAAGAAGAGGTCTACTTGCGCTACGGCGCGGTTTGCCTCGGCGTCGACACCGACGACGGCGCATCGGTGCCGAACTATTTTTTCCACAACTTCGACGGAGCGCTCGCGGTCGCCACCACGCTCGCGCGATTCCTCGAGCACCGCGAGGTCTGGGGTTGGCATTTCGATCGCCTCGCGATCCTCGACGCCGAGTCCGAACCGCTGGCCATCGCCCTCTCGGCCGCACTGCGAGTTCCGATCGGGACCGACCCGCCAAAGCGCGGAGAGTCCGTGCTGCTCGTGGGCGCCGTGGTTCGCGACGTGGAGCCGTATCGATCGGCCGTGCGTCCGTTCCGCGCAGCGGGCGCAAGGCCGTTCGTCTTCCTTCTGGGCCTCGACTCGAACGTCGACCTCATCGAAGACGAGGAACCTCAAGTCGTGGGCGTGCTGACTCGCATCTCGGTGTTCTGGAACAAGTCCGAGGAGTTCTCGAGGTGGAAGGTCGTGAAGGACGCGAAGACCGGCGAGGAGACCGTGGTCACCGAGCCGCCGGAAATCGACGAGCGTCCGTCCGACGTGATCGGTCGCGAGATCTTCGAGGCCTTGCGCACGCTCGTACCGGCGGAAGCCATCGCCGGCGACGGTGACGCGATCCGCGGCTACTACGAGAAGGATCACCCTCAACTCAACTTCGAGCCCCGCACCGTCGGCCGCAAACGACAGCGATAGAGTCGTCGCCCGTTCGACGTTCGACGCGCGCCCGCGGCCGCATGGAAACTCACGCCGCTCTCGGGTACAAGTGTCGTCGCACTCGTGCTTCGGGGGTCGCAGGAACGGCGTCCCGCTGACTCCATCGAATCCGGCGTTTCGAAGCGATGGGTCGATTCCCCCCATCCGCACGAGTCAGGAGGCTTCGATGTCCAGAACGAATGCGCTTGCCCTTGCCACAGTGCTCTTCGCGCCCGCGACGTTCGCGGCGGCGCAGACGACGACCTTCGTCGCCACGCTCGATGCGTCTCAGGTCGTGCCGCCGACGGCGCCGACCGGTGCCGGCGGGTCCGGCGTCTTCATCTTCGACGCGGGCACCCTCACGATCACGTACACGATCTCCACGTCCGGCCTCAGTGGGACGGGAGGCACCGCCGCGAACATACGCTTGGGCGACTGGGGCTCGCTCGGTGCGTCGATCGCCACGCTCACGGGCGGTCCGGCGGATTACTCCGGCGTGACGCCTGCTCTCTCGCCGGCACAAGTGACGGCGCTCTTCGACAACCGCCTCTACTGCGACGTGGACACTGCCCTCAACGTCAGCGGAGAGATCCGCGGTCAGATCATCGAGCAGTCCGTTCTCAACGCGCGCCGCGGAAACGTCGACACCGTTGGCGGCGACCCGGCCGCGGTCGTCGTCACCGTCGGCGGCTCCAGCGGTCACCCGGTCTATCGCGCCCTCACCCGGCCGGTGGGTCCGGCGACGATCGAGCTCGCTCGGCCCCCCGCCGGCGGCTCGGCGCATTACGCCGTTTGGATCTTCCCGGGAGAGTCGACGCGAGCGACGCTGACGCCGTGCACGATCGCGAACGGACAAGGCGGTACGGAATCGATCGGCATGGCGTCCTACTGCCTGCCCGCGAACAATACGGCGTCGCCGGGCTCGTGCCCGTGTCCGATGGGCGCCTTTCCAGTTGGCTTCACGTCGAAGCGCATCAACGGCGCGGGTGCCGCAGCCGCCGTGTGCTTGCACCGTTCGCCGGCCGACCCGCTCCCGCCGACGGCGATCTCCGTGAACTTCCCCGTCGGCAAGTGGACGGTCGTGGGCGTGATGTTCGACCCGAACGCCCGGACGACGGGGCCGCGACTGGTGAGCCTCACCAACACGGTGCTCGTCGTCGCGCAATGATGCTCGCCTCGACGACGTGATGGCGACACGATTCCGTCCGATCGCCATTGCGACGCTGGCGTGCGCCGCGACGCTTGCACGCGCCCAGCAAAACGCCAACCCGAGCGCTCCGGCACCGTTCACGGCGTCTTGGGTCTGGATCGGCGGCGACGCCTCGCCGAAGAACGCCTACGCGTATTTCCGGAAAGCCGTCCGGCTGCGATCGGATCCATCACGCGCCGTCCTCAGAGTGTCCGCCGACAGCCGCTACCGCCTTTGGGTCAACGGCCAATTGCTCGGAGGCGGCCCGACGCGGTGCGATCCGGAAACCCAGTCCTTCGACTCCTACGACGTCACGACGCTCCTCCACGCCGGCATCAACGCGATCGCCGCGACGGTTCATCACGTCGGCGAGGGGACGTTTTCCTACATTCTCGGGCGCGCCGGGTTCATCGTGGACGGCGCGGTGACGACGCTCGGCGGCGACGTCGTCGACCTCGGCACCGGCGAGAGCTGGCGCTGTCTCGGCGCGGACGGTTGGACGCGCGACTTGCAGCGCATGGACGTTCAGTTGGACTTCCCCGAAGTGTTCGACATGCGAAAGGAGCCCGTCGACTTCCGCGCCGTCGACTTCGACGACTCCGCGTGGATCCCCGCAGTCTCGATCGGGAAGCCACCCGTCGCTCCGTGGACGTCGCTCGTTCCGAGCGAGCTGCCACGGTTCAAGCAGACCGTCATCTCGCCGCGATCCGTGATCGATGCCGGCGAAGTCGCAGACGCACGGGAGTACCACGTCGACCTCCGCACGATCATGGCGACCGATCACGCCGTCGCTTACGTTGCGACTCAGGTCGAGAGCGACTCGGATCGCGACGCGGTGCTCACGCTCGGGAACGACGACGGCGTGCGCGTCTTCTGGAACGGCGTCGACGTTTTCTCGCGTCACGCCCACGGCGCCGCGAAGCCCGGCGACCAACGCGTCCCGATCGCGATGCGACGTGGCTGGAACTCGCTCGTCTTCAAGGTGGAGCAGCTCGTCGGCGAATGGGAGGTGTTCTTCGACTTCGAGGGGAAGAGCGGCGAGCGGATCGACGTGACGCTCGCGACGGGCGGAGCCGCCGGCGGCGCGACCGTCGAGGTCGCAGGACCGTATCCGAACCCCGAGCAACCGAGCGGAGTGTGCGCCGGCTTCGACACCGTTTATCCGCCCGAGGTCGACCTCGCCGCGCGCGGCGGCCGTCCGGCCGACGATCGGGAGCATCCGTGGCGGCCGCTCGCCCTGGAACGCGACGCTGCAGCGACGGGAGCCGATCGCGAGGTGGCGCGAATCCTCGCGACCGAAACGCAGCGGCCGGCCGCCGCCACGACGCCGCCGCGAATCGCGGATGCGGCGAGCGTCCTCGTGGCCGACGGTCGTGTTGCGACGCTGCGCACCGCGCCCGGCATCGGCGCCTACCTCGTCATCGACTTCGGTCGCGAAGTGTTCGGCCGACCGATGATCCAGATCACCGGCGCCAAGGGCGGAGTCCTCGACCTCGGCTACTCCGAGAAGCTCGACGGCAAGCGCGTGAACCCGACGCGCGGTGACGTTCGTTACGCGGACCGCATTCGCCTCCGCGATGGAGCGCAAACCTTCGAGACGTTCGAGAAGCGCGCGTTTCGCTACCTGAAGCTATCGGCGCGCGACCTCGCGGGACCGCTCTACGTCGACTTCGTCGGCTTGCGCGAAGAGGCGTATCCGCTTGCCGACTACTCGGAGTTCGAGTGCTCCGATCCGCTGCTGAACCAGATCTTCGCCGTCTCGAAATACACGCTTCGTCTCTGCATGGAGGACGCGTACATCGACTGCCCGTGGCGCGAGCGCGGCCAGTGGTGGGGCGACGCTCGCGTCGAAGCGCTCGTCAACTACGTGGTGTTCGGCGACACGGCGCTCGTTCGCAAAGGACTTCGACAGATCGGACAAAGCCAGCGGCCCGACGGATCGTTGCTCGCGCTCTACCCTGCCAGCTCGATCGCGAAAGACTTCATGATCCCGGACTACGTCGCGATCTGGATTTCCTCGATCTGGGACTACTTCGTGTTCACCGGCGACGTCGCACCGTTGCGCGAGCTGTTTCCCCGGATCGAAAAGACGTTGGCTTGGTTCGCGTCGCTCGAGGGACCCGAAGGGCTGCTTCGCGACGTGAAGGGCTGGGTGTTCATCGACTGGGCCGACGTCGACAAGCGCGGCGAGTGCGGACCTCTCAACGCGTTCTACCTCGCCGCGCTCGACGATGCCTCGCGCATCGCGGAGGCGGTGGGTCGCGCAGACCGCGCGAGCGAATGGAAGGCGCAGGCGACCCGCGTTCGCGAGGCGTACGGGAAGAGGCTGTGGTCGCCGGACGCGAAGCGGTTCGTCGACTGCCGCGTGGGCGACGAACTCTCCACGCACGCCTCGCTTCACGCGAACGCGCTCCCCGTGATCCTCGGGATCGGCAGCGAGGAGCAGCGACGAAGCGCCACGGAGTTCCTCTGCGCCGCGGTCGAAAAGGACCCGACCGGCGGGGCGTCTCCGTATTTCGACACGTACGTCCTGGAAGCGCTTTTCCGGGAAGGCCGTCACGCCGACGCGCTCTCGCTCATCCGCCGGGGTTGGAAATGGATGCTCGACCGCGACGCGACGACGTGTTTCGAGATGTACGACGACAGCGCGTCTCTGTGCCACGGCTAAGCCGCTGCGTCCGGGATTCGCCGAGCTGCTCGTGCGTCCGAACGTCGCGGAGCTGAACGTATTCCAGGCGCGCGGCACGCTCGCGACGCCTCGCGGCCCCGTTTCGGTGGCGTGGAAGGCGAGCCCGTCGCCGGCCTTCGACATGAACATTCGCGCGCGGGAATCGGTGCCGATCACGGTCGATCTTCCGCTGCGGGACGGCTCGAAGCGGGTGATCGTCGAGAAGATCGTCGTCTGGCCCGAGGAGGAAGCGAAGGGCGCCAAGCCGGCGAGCGTGGCCTCGGTCGAGCGAATCGGCGACCGACTACGGGTGCGCGTCTCGGGGAGGAACTCGTACCAGCTGCGCGTCGAATGAGCCGATTCGAGAGCGCGAGCGCGGCCTACTGGGATTCACGATATCGGGCGGCCACGTTTCCCTATGGCACCGAGCCTTCGCGTACGGCGCTTCGAGCCATCGAGATCTTCCGTGAGCACGGCGCGCGAAACGTCCTCGTCGCGGGTTGCGGCTCCGGACGCCACGTGATGGCGATGGCTCGAGCGGGATTCGACGTCACGGGGTTCGACGTCTCGCCGCTGGCCGTCGGGCTCGCGCGCGACGCCATCGCGGGCGCCGGTCTTCACGCGACGATCGAGGTCCGCGATCTCCTCGACCGCTCGCCGCGCGCGACGACGATCGACGCCGTGTTCGCGTACAGCGTCGTGCAGCTCTTCGCTTCGGCGGAGCGGCCGCTCGCCGCCGCGGCGCTGCTCGCCCCGCTTCGTCCCGGCGGTATCGCCGTGATCACCGCGTTCTCGCGCGAGGATCCGGCGTTCGGCGACGGCGACGAAGTCGAGCCGGCGACGTTTCGCGACGCCCGCAACCGCACGGCCCACTTCTTCACGCAGGACGAGCTGGTGGCACTCTTCGCACCGCTAGCGTCGGACGTGTTCGTCGAACCCATCTCGGAGCCCGACGCCACCTACGTTCACCGCCTGCTTTTGCTCCGCGCCGTCGTCATTTGATGTGTTCGCACTGCGTCCTACGAGCGACGCTCGCTCAGTGCCCGAACGAGGGCCTCGACTGTCCCCACGCGCGAGAAACGCGTCGCCCGCGACGCGCCGGAGCCCTCTTCCATTTCCCAAGAGCCCACGTTCGAACGGCGTGCGAGCGAGCGTCAGTGACCCTGGGATTCGAGCCAGCGCTCGCAGTCGATGGCGGCCATGCAGCCCGTCCCTGCGGCGGTGATGGCCTGGCGCCAGACGTGGTCGACGACGTCGCCGCACGCGAAGACTCCCTCGACGTTCGTGTAGGTGCCGTCGTGGACCTTGATGTATCCATTTTCGTCGAGGTCGATCTGCCCCTCGAAGATCTTCGACGTCGGCACGTGGCCGATGGCGACGAAAACGGCCTTCGTCGCGAGCTCGCGCTTCTGCCCCGTCTTCACGTTCTTGAGAACCGCGGCCCGCACCTTGTGGTCGCCATCCGCGAAGACGTCCTCGACCACCGTGTCCATGACGAACTCGATCTTGGGGTTCGCGTGCGCGCGATCCAGCATGATCTTGCTCGCGCGGAATTCCTGTCGGCGATGCACGACGTAGAGCTTGCTCGCGAATCGCGAGAGAAAGTTCGCTTCCTCCATCGCGGTGTCGCCGCCGCCGACGACGATCATCACCTGATTGCGGAAGAACGCACCGTCGCACGTCGCGCACGTGGAGACGCCGTGCCCCATGAGCTTCTTCTCGGCGTCGATGCCGAGGAGCTTCGCGGACGCGCCCGTCGAGATGATCACGGAGTTCGCGAGATGAGTCTTCCCCTCCGCCTCGACCTCGAACGGCCGCTTGCGGAAGTTCACGGACGTGACGTCGACGTCCATCATCTCGGTGCCGAAGCGCGCGGCTTGCTTCCGAAAGAGCTCCATGAGATCCGGCCCCATGATTCCCTCGGGGAAGCCGGGGTAGTTCTCCACGTCGGTCGTCGTCATGAGCTGCCCGCCCGACTGGTACCCGGCGAACTGAAGCGGCTTCAAGTTCGCGCGTGATGTGTAGAGCGCCGCGGTGTAGCCCGCGGGGCCGGACCCGACGATGATCACCCTGCGTGCGTCTGTCGCCATGGGCATTCCCCTGAGATTCGCGAGAAGTGGTCGGGGCGAGAGGATTTGAACCTCCGGCCTTTGCGTCCCGAACGCAACGCTCTAAGCCAAGCTGAGCTACGCCCCGATTTCCGAAGAGCGCGGGAGTCTACCAGGCGCCCGTTCGAGCATCAAGCAACGCCTACTGCCCTAGCGCGCTAGCCTGCGGACCGCCGCCGCACTTCGGTGATCGCCTCTCGATACAGGTCGGCCGTTCCCGCCGGAGTGCCCTGGCAAACGTAGAGCCCGAGGTGCTCGAAGCCGCCCGTCTCCTGCGAGTACGGCAGCATCTCCACGTAGAACCGTCCGATCGGGCCGGTGTGGAAGACGAGGTTGTAGGTAAAGGTGCGGCGCATTCGGCGGAGGATGAGGGCCACGGCATAAGTGATCTCGTGGAGCCCCTCCGCGAGCGCGTCGATGGCCGCCTCGTCCAGGTCGTGGAGGTGCTCGACGTCGGTCTCGCGCGACACGAGCATGGCGTTCAGCGGTCGGCTCATGAAGAACGGAACGACGAGATCGAAGGCGTCGCCGTATCGCGCCACGCGCAGCGGCTTCGGCGTCAGATCGAGCAAGTACGCGCCAAACGTCACGCCGCGCGACTTTCGAAACTCGACGTCGTTTCGGATCCGCCGCGGCTGAACGTTCGAGTGGACGATCTGCTGATGGCCGTGCCGCACCGAGCCGCCGACGAGTCGCCCGCGGTTCTTGATGATCGATACATATCCGCGATGGGTGCCGTCGCGCGCGCCCTCGACCACCGGCAGCGGCGACCCCTCCGCGTGGAGCAACGCCCGCTCGAGCGCCGCGAGCCGCTTCAGCACCACCGAGATCTCTTCCGGGTCCATGTTGTGGAGATCCTTCAGGTGTTCGGACGACGACCACTGCAGGAAATGGATGCCGAATGCCGGGTCTGGATCGGGGAGCAGCTCCGCGCGCGCATCGGCGACTCGCCCTTCGCGAACGACGCCCGAGTCCGGATAGACCACCGGATAGAGGTTCTTGTTGATGAACGTGAAGCCGCGCGCGAGCGGTGCGACGTCGACGATCGTGGTGATGCGACCGGCACACACGGGACAGTCGGCCGCGTCCGTGCCGCGCCCGGCTCGAGCCGCGCGCGCGGGAGCGAACAAGACGCGCGTTCCGTCGCGGGGGTCCGCCTGACACCGGCGCTCCGGCGCGAACTTCGCGATGTCGGGGTCGCGTCGAACGCTCTTGATCAGGTCCGAGTAGCCGAGCTTGGAGACGTCGGTGTGTTCGGTGATCCGGTCCAGCGCTTCGCCCGAGATGCACCGACCCGCCATGCCGCCCGTTCCGCCCAGATCGTCGTCGACGACTCGTCGATCGTCAGTCGTCGAGGGTCCCGCGTCGATCGCCAACCGTCATTGATTGCAACCGATTGCGCACGGCGCGTCGACGAGAGAAATGCTCTTTGCCACGCGGGGCGCGATGTTATCATGCCGCCTCCGATCCCGGGCGGAATTCCAACGTCTTGCAAACTCTTCCATTGCGATCTCCAGGAGACGTGATGAGCGACGAACCCAATCCGGTGGCCAAGCCGTCCGAACCCAATGCGGTCGCCACGCCGCCGGCGCCAGAGCCGCCGGAGCCACGTCTCACGTTTGCGCAGTTGCATGCGAAGGCGCTGCCCGAACTCGCGCTGCTCGCGAAGCGACATCACGTCGTGCGCACCGCCACCATGGAGAAGCGCTCGCTGATCTTCGACATCCTGCGCGCGCAAGCCGAGAAGTCGGGGCAAGTCTTCGCGGAAGGGACGCTCGAGGTCCTCGACGACGGCTACGGGTTCCTGCGGAAGCCCGAGTACAGCTACCTGCCGGGACCCGACGACATCTACGTCTCCCCCGCTCAGATCCGCAAGTTCGGCCTGCGCACGGGCGACACGATCTCGGGGCAGGTCCGGCCGCCGATGAAGGACGAGAAGTACTACGCGCTCCTCCAGATCGAGGCCGTGAACCACGAGCCGGCGAACTCGACGGCCAAGCGAATCCCGTTCGACGAGCTGACGCCGCTCTATCCGGACGAGATCCTCCGGATGGAGACCGACACCGACAACCTCATCGGGCGAGCGCTCGACCTCATGGCGCCGGTCGGCAAAGGGCAGCGCGCGCTCCTCGTCGCCTCGCCACGCACCGGCAAAACGATGATGATGCAGTCGATCGCCGCCGCGGTCGCGAAGAACAATCCCGAGACGATCCTCATCGTGCTGCTCATCGACGAGCGCCCGGAGGAAGTCACGGACATGCAGCGCACCGTTCACGGCGAGGTCATCGCGAGCACGTTCGACGAGCCGGCGACGCGCCACGTGCAGGTCGCCGAGATCGTGCTCGAAAAGGCGAAGCGCCTCGTCGAGTACCGGCACGACGTGCTGATCCTGCTCGACTCGGTCACGCGGCTCGCGCGCGCCTACAACGCCGTCGCGCCGGCGTCCGGGCGCATCCTATCGGGCGGCATGGACTCGGCCGCGATCCAGAAGCCGAAGCGATTCTTCGGCGCCGCGCGAAAGGTCCAGGAAGGCGGCAGCCTCACGATCGTCGGCACGGCGCTCATCGAGACGGGAAGTCGAATGGACGAGGTGATCTTCGAGGAGTTCAAGGGGACCGGCAACATGGAGGTCTACTTGGACCGTCGCCTCGCCGACAAGCGCATCTTCCCCGCCATCGACATCAGCCGATCCGGAACGCGCAAGGAAGAGCTGCTCATCACGCCCTCGGACCTGCGGCGCATCTACCTCCTCCGCAAGGTGCTGAACTCGCTTCCCGAGCAAGAGCGCATGTCGCTGCTCATCGAGCGCCTCAAGAAGACGAAGTCGAACGGCGAGTTCCTGAACTCGTTCAAGGACGTCGAGGCGCGCGGCGACGAGTAGCGCGAGCCGCCGACCGGAGCCGCCTCGAGAACCCTCTGGGGAAATGCCACGCCTGACGGCGAGTCGACGCCACGCGTCTTTCGTGTCTCGGTGCACGTGCGCGCGCCAACCCCTCTGCCCATCGCAGCCAGGACCTCTGCCGATTTCGTTCCCGTTCGCACGAGATACGCTCGACTCCGTCTCGCCGGAGCCCAGAGCATTCCCAAGAATCCTCTTGAGGAATGCGACGCCTTCGGGCGAGTCGACGCCACGCGTCTTTCG
>JACOTG010000064.1 GCA_016178505.1 Planctomycetota bacterium | reverse complement strand
GTCGAGGCGGCCCGTGAGCCGCGCCTCTTTCAGGAAGCGCCCCCAGCGTCGCGGATCGTCGGCGTGCTCCGGCCGGATCTCCTTGAGCGCGACGTCGCGATCGAGATCGACGTCTCGCGCCAACCAGATCTGACCGAGGCCGCCCTTCGCGTGGAGCCGGCCGATCGAGTAGCGCTCGATCGTGCCGTGGAGGCGATCGATCGTCGCCAATTGCCCGATCTCGCCGAGGAGTCGCCGGATCTCCGCGTCGTCGATCGACGAGAACGATCGCCGCACCGATTCGTCGGCGATCGAGGCGAGCGCCGCGCGCGCATCGCCGCCGAACTCGGCGAGGCGACGCTCGACGAGGTCCTCTACCGCGCGACGCGACGCGGCATCGAGCGATCCGCCCGCGACCAACACGTCGGCCAGCGCCTGGTTCACGTCCTTCCGCGCAAGCCACGCAGCGCACGCCTTCGACAGTCGCGCCTCGTCGACTCGACTCGACAGGAGCGCCACCGCGCCGAAGAGCAGGCTTCGCGTCACGTCGACTGGTTTTCTCACCGATTCCACCCCGCGCTCGCTGCCTCCGACTTCGCGCCCGAGAAGGGCAAGCGCAACCCGAGCGTCGCGAACGAAAAGAATCCTCACCGACCAAGACTACTGGACGACGGGCCGTTTCACGGCACGTCGAACGCGATCCGGAGCCAGCTGTCGCGGACCTCAAACGTCTTCTCTCGAGGCGACGCGCCCGGGATGGCGAGACGCGCGGTGTAGGTCCCGGTGGGAAGGTAAGCGGTGAACCCGTCGCCCCGCGTTACCGGCTCTCCCGTCCACACGAGTCGCCCCGCCGTGTCGGCGATCTCGATGCGTGAGTTGGGGATCACGGTCCCTCGCTCGTCGGCGTCGCCTGATTGCTGCACGCTGACGAAGACTTCCCGGATGGGTGCGACCTCGACGTCGAGCGTGAGGTCGTGCGCGTCTCCTGAAACCGCAAGCGTCGTCGGTGGCGACGGGCCGAGCAACGTCGTCTCCGTTCGCCAGTCCCAAGTGCGCACGAGCGGCTGGTAGACGCCCGACGCGAACCCCGACGCGGCGTAGCTTCCGTCGTGAGCGATGCGCGACCACGGCTCTCGATTCTGCCCGACCGGGGCGCCCGAGCGATCGTCGGTTCGTCGGAAAACGATCACTGCGTTGCCGAGGTCCGCGGCGCCGCGAACGACTCCCCTGACGACGCATCCGCGTTCGGCCCTGAGCGCGATGGGCAAGCCCGGCCCATCGCGGCTCGGCGCGACGCCCGATCGCTCGATCGGGAGATAGCCGGGCGCGCGCACACGCAGCGTCCACGAGTCCGCGGGGACGCGCAGGAAACGAAAGCGTCCGGGCGCGATGCGCTCGAAATGTGAAGTGCGGTACGTCGTCTCGAGAGCGGCGTCGAATCGCAGCACGGGTTCGCCGGTCGCCGCGTCCGTCAGCGTGAATTCGAGGCTCGACGTCGCCTCGGCCGGCGGCAAAGTCAATGTGACGGCTTCCGTGCCCGCCGCGACGTCTCGACGCGTGAGCCCGAATCCGTTCAGCCATGGCCCGCGGCACGCGCCGACGCGCCACGGACCTCCAGGCAAGTCGTGGACTTCGAACGATCCGTCCTCCGCACACGTGGCCCCGCCGAGTCTGCCGAGCGCGACGAGCATCTCGTACGCACGCGCGCCGACCGCCTCGACGGCCCACTGGCGATCCGCCTCGATCGGATTGTCGACGGCAACCCGCGCGCCCGGGACGGGAGCGTTGGTCGCATCCACAACGCGTCCTCGGAGCGTACGACCGGGCGCGAGGACCATCGCCACCGTCGGAGGATCGTCGACCGACGGCGTGAACGGCGCCGACACGGTGGACGCAAAGCCGGTCGAGTGGACGATCACCGTGTGTCGCTCGAACGCGGACGTCGCTTGGGTGACGAAGAGGCGAGCGAAGCCCCTTGCATCCGTCTCCACGCGGGCGTCGCATGAGCCGTTTCTGTTGCAGACGTGCTCGACGACCGCACGCGCGAGTGGTGTGCCCGCGGCGTCCGTCACCGAGATGCGGACGCTCGGCTGGAGCGGCCCGAGCACGAGATCTGGGGCGTCGACGGTCTCGCCTGCGCGGACGTCGACGACGGCGCGTGCACGATCGGACGCGGCCGAAGAGTGGTTGGCCGAGGACGCGCGAATTTCGACGGGCCCGTCGCCGGAGTACGTCGCTTCGACGCGAAGCGTGTATCGGCCGGCCGCGTCGGTGTGCGGAGACTCCCAGTCCTCTCCCACAATCGCCGGCGGCGCCCAGCCGACTTGATGATCTCGCGCTGAGACGATCGCGTCGCCGACGGGCGAGTCCGCGACGTCGACGACGCGTCCGCGCACTGTCGCCGAGGGCCAGCACAAGAGCTCGACCTCGACCGACGACCCGTCGGACGTGAGCGGCCAACTCGCCGTCGCCGGCGCGTAGCCCGGCGCGACCGCAATGAGGCTGCCGGCGGTCGACGAGAGTGCCTCGATCGCATCGAGCACGTCGGTGTGCAAACTCTCCGCAGCCAGATTCATCAACTCGAATGCGCCGTCTGCACCGCTCTCCGTCTCGGCAATCCCATCGAAGCCATCATCGGCGGCCAAGAACCACGTCGAGCGTCCCACCCACCTATCGCCGCGAGTTTGCCACGCCACCACGCGCGCCCCCCCGATTGGAGCGTGGGTCGCTCCGTCGAGCACGCGACCGCTCACCGTCGCGCCGCGCAGGAGCACGAGGTTCAGGGTGACGTCGCCGCGCGGACGATTTGCTCGGAGCCATTCGGTCGCCTCGACGACGAGCGGCGCGAAGGCGGCCGCGCGCGCCTCGACGGACGATCTCGCGTCGCAACCGAAGCTCCACGCGTCGTCGCGCGTCTGCGACTCCGGAAGATTCGCGAGACGGTACGAGCCGTCGGCGGCCGACGTTGTTTCGCGCGTCAACCGCGCGGCGCCGACCCAGCCGAACCAGCGAACGGCCGCGCTGGCGATCGGCTTGCCGAGTCGGTCCATCACGATCCCGACGAGTGCGAACGCGGGGTCGAGCGTGATCGTCACGTCGTCGCCGAGCGCGACGCTCTCGCGCAGGCCCGCCGCAAAGCCGTCCGCCGAGGCCACGAGATCGAATCGCGACGCGTTGCCTGCGGGGTCAAGCGAGAAACGCCCCGCCCCGCCGGTCTCGGCGACCCCGCGCGTCGCGCTCGCAAAGTCGACTGCCTCCGCCGCGCCGCAGGGAACAGCGACGATCCGCGCGCCCGCGATCGGCCCGCCGGCGCGATCCGTGATCTGACCGGTGATGCGGCGTGTCACGTCGAGATCGCCCCGTCCGTCCTGCGAATCCTCCGTGCGGTTCGGCGGCGGCGAGATTGCCACGGTTGGCGGCTCCTCGGAGACGATCACTCGACTCCCGCTCGGCAACGCGGGCGTCACGTTTCGCGTACTGCAGATCCAAGTGGTGATCCCGACGGCGCACAGTGCAACCGCTGCGATCGCGAGTCGTCGAAAAGGAGACATGGGCTTACTCCACGGGTGTGGATCCCGAAGATGCCCGTTGCCGGATGCGTTCGCAACGCGAAAAGAGCGCCGTCGCATGCAATGCGCGCGGGCATCTCGAACAGGGGCCCGGAGCAGTGGCATTCCGGCAAAAATGAAGGCAGCGGGAATCACGTGGCGGAACGCCATGGACGGCAACACCGGCGGGCCGATCTCGACGACGTGGAACGGCCAGCGCTGGCCGACCTGGCACTTCCTCGATCCGTCGGGTCGCATTCGCGCGCGGGACGTGAGCGGGATCGAGGAACTCGACCGCCGGATCGACGAAATCGTGCGCGAGACGCCTCCCAGGCGGTGAGCTGCGCGCCGATTCGGCTGTCGGACCGGCCCGCCCGGTGGGGTCGGCCCGCAAGATCCGACCCGAAAGGGGCAAAAAACCCCGAAAAAAGGCGGGTTTCCGGTGCTGCGCGAGTTGCCTTTTGCGCAGGGCTCCCCTATCATGCCCGCGCTTCTGGCGCCGGGCACCGCGTTCGTGACTCGAGCCCGCTCGCCGACGAACATCCGGGGAGGAAGAGGCTTGCATCCGTAGGAGGAGAACCCCGCGGTTGGATTCGAAACGCTTTGCGATCGGCATCGAGTTCACCGCGTGCACTCCGTTCCCCATGACAGCGGACCGAACGCAACTATGCGATCTGCCCGCCATGCGCAAGGACCCGCACACTCGGGTCACGCTTCAGCCTGGTCGTTTCGCGCCGCACCGGGCGGCCCATCGAATCTCCCACGACCTCGAACGCGACACTCTCCGCCTGCTCGATCATTTCGGGCGAGGCGATCATGACGTAATGAAACGACTGTGTGCCTTGCGCGCCGCTCACAATTGAGGAGGCTCCGATGAACGTCGATCCCAAGACGCTGGCGAAGCTCGACACGGACTATCGCGGCTATCTGGAGGGGGATCGTGTCGACCAATTCTTCGACGACTTCGATCTCAAGTTTTCGGCCGGTCATTGGTCGGCCGGCGAGTTCTACGACCGCTTCGCGCCGGTCGGGTACAACTCGAACGACCCGACGTTCCGACAGGGGCTCGTGGGGCAGATCGAGCGCGTCGCCGCCGCCGGCATCGGCGCGATCGAGTTCCACCAACATCTCTTCTGCGACATGAACGGCATCGTCAACGATCAGACGATCGCAGAGGTCAAGGCCGCGCTGCAGCACTACGACGTGAAGTGCACGACGATGAACACGAACACGTGGACGCATCCGCGTTGGAAGCTCGGCGGCTGCACGAATCCCGATCCCGCCATCCGCCGCGACGCGATCGATCAGTTCCGCGCTTGCGTCGAGGTCGCGCGCAAGCTCGGCGCGCGCGTCGTCTCACTGTGGCCCGGCTCGGACGGTCACGACTACAACTTCCAGATCAACTATGGCCGCACGCTGCAGTGGTTCATCGACGGATGCGAAGCGTTCAATCGCGCAGCGAAGGCGGCGGGAATTCCCTTCGCCATCGAGGACAAGCCGAAAGAGCCGCGCGAAGGCAACATGGTCGTGCAGACCGTGCACAAAGCCGCGTGGGTCGCGCGGATCGTCAACGAGCGATGCGGCGGGCTCAACTGTGGCATCACCGTCGATTTCGGCCACCAGCGCATGTACAACTCCGAGCCCGCAGACGCCGTCTACTTTCTGAAGACAGTCGGCATTCCGCTGCGCAAGACGGACATCAACGCCGCAAAGCCCCACTCGAACGACGAAGACCGCATCACCGGAATGGAAGACAATTGGGTGCTCGCGGACTATCTCTACGCGACCATCGACTGTGGCTTCGACGGGTACTACTCGGAAGACCAGTTCGGCTACCGCGACGATCCGGTCAGAGCGATGGCACTGTCGCGCGAACTCTTCGGAA
Source organism: Planctomycetota bacterium (assembly GCA_016178505.1). GTDB lineage: Bacteria > Planctomycetota > JACOTG01 > JACOTG01 > JACOTG01 > JACOTG01. The sequence goes on along the minus strand of JACOTG010000064.1, from coordinate 5,340 downwards.
ATGTGATGAAGCGGTCGCTGCTCGTCTGGCGCGACCGCGAGACGCTGCTCGAAGCGCAGGCGAAGGGCGACGGCCCGTCGATCATCGACGCACTCAAGCGCACGATCCTCGACGGCGAAGCCATGCGCGCCGCATCGGCGAAGCCAGCCAAGGGCGGAGTGAAGGCCAAGCCATCGAAGCCGGCGAAAGCAGCCAAGACCACCAAGCCCGCCAAGTCGTCGAAGCCGTCGAAGCCCGCGAAGAAGGCGGCTGCCAAGGCGAGGCCGAAGGTCAAAGCCAAGCCGAAGGCCGCCGCAAAGAAGACGCGCAAGCGCTGACGGCGCGTTCACGCGCCATCGGTCGACGCATCGGCTCGACCCCGGCGACGGCGGCGTGCGCGAATCCGAAATCCGCCGAGTGTCGTAAGACACTGGTTGGATTTGGCGTGGAATCGTATAGTCGTGCCCTCAATCCCCAGCACCTCGTTCTCGCTGGGGCTTCGTCTTCGTCGCCGTCGGCGAACACGAGGCGGAGAAAAGCTGCGACGGTGTGGAGGATACCCATGAGAACCCGTTTCGCTTCCGTGCTCCTGGTCCTGACCTGCTTCTGTCTCCTGGCGGTGCCGGCCTTCGCGCTGGGAGACGCCTGCGGCTTCTGCTCGGACGAGGCTGCCATCGCCAAGACGATCCACTGCAATCACTGCAAGGCACAGACGGCCGACTGCAAGGATTGCCAGGCGCTCGCGATGTCCGTGAAGGGAGTCGCGTGTCCCATCGACTCCGCGAAGAACGCGATGTGCGCCACGTGCAAAGCCGCGGGCAAGAAGGAAGCCGACCCGAACTGTGCGGCGTGCAAGGCCGCCGTTGCCGAAGCGTCGATGTGCCCGATGTGCGCCGCGCACAAAGCGGCCGCGACGGCGACTCGATGCGACAAGTGCAAGAGCGCGCCCGAGGCGTGCGCCGCGTGCAAGGCCGCAGCCGCCAAGATCACGGCGATGCCGTGCGCCATGTGCGCCGCGAAGGCCGAGATGAAGACCTGTGAGTTCTGCGCGACGAAGCACTACGTCGCGGCGGCGCTCGAGTGCTCGAAGTGCAAGGCAGCGGATAAGGTCTGTGCCGATTGCACGGCGAAGCAGAACGCCATCGCCGCCGTTCCGTGCCCGACGCATTCGAAGAAAGAGAAAGCGGCCAACTAGTCGCGTCGATCCTCATCGAGGCCGGTCGCCATCGCGTGGCCGGCCTCGTTCGTTTTCAGTGCGCGCCGGTGATCGACGAAAACTGCATCAGATCCATCGCACAGTGGACGCACCAGAACCACACGACGTCCGCCGAGCGCTGAACGACGAGCAACACTCCCGCGGCGAGCACGAAATCTAGCGACAGTGAGGCGAGGTCCTCCCACCCCACCGCGCCTCCCCCGAACATCGCGGGGAGATGGCTCGCGGCAAAGAGCGCTGCCACGACGACCGCGGCCACTCTCGGCTTTTCCGTCGCTGCTCCAATCCGCACGAGGAGGATCGCGATCGCGACGTCTTCGAGAAAGACCTGGACGGCAATGGGGACATTCGTCGGACGAAAGACGCGCGGCACGACCTTCCAGAACGGATCGCTGCCGCTGCGCACGAGCGTGAACGCGACAACGGCCGAGAGGGCAAGAGCGATGCCGGCGCCGAGCCGCGCGCCGAGTCGTCCGGCGGGTAACCACGCGGTCGCGAGCGACTGGCGCCGAATCGCGAGGAGCACCGCGAGCGGCAAGAAGATGATGACCTGATTGACGCTCTCGAGAACGGGGCCGAGCGCACCGGTCGTCGGGAGAAGCCAACCGCGCTGATAGATCTGCCCGACGCCGATCACGGCCCCGCCGGCGAGGAGCGCCCACAAGACCTCGAGCCAAGGATGCGCGAACGAGAAAGGATCGCGGCCTGGCCAAACGGCGGGCAGCGCTCGCTGCGCCGCGAGCCAGCCCGCGAGCGCAGCCGCGTAGCCCGCGGCGAGCGCGACGTGAGAATCGCCGGACATCTCCCGCCTTTCTCGTCGTGCGACGCGCGGCGTGCAGCGAGGAGACGCGAGAGATCCCGAAGGTTCCGCGCGAAACGAACGGCGCGGGTCAGATCTGTCGCAGGCCTTGCGTGATCGGAACGCGCGCGGCGCGGACCGCCGGGAGAAATCCGCCGACGACGCCCATCGCGATCGCAAAGACGAATCCGGTGCCGAGGATCTGCGGCGTGATGCGGAATGCAAACGACAGCTCGCTGAACGTGTCCCAGTTCATCGTGCCGGTCGTGATGCCGTCGATCGGCAGCGAGAGAAGGCATCCGAACGCGCCGCCGATCGCCGAGAGCACAGTCGACTCTAGCAGGAAGCTGCCGAGCACTGCCCGGCGCCGGAAGCCGAGCGCGCGTAACGTCGCCACTTCGCGTGCCCGCGCGCCCACCGCCGCGTACATCGTGTTCATCGCGCCGAAGACGGCGCCGACCGCCATGATCACCGTGATCAGCGTGCCGAGTATGCCGATGAGCGCGCTCAGCGAGCCGGCTTGATCGGCGTAGTACTGCGCTTCGGTCTTGAGCGTCACCTGGTACTTCGGATCGCTCTCCAATTCCGTTCGAAGCGCGGCGAGCCGCGTCGGGTCGGTGAGGCGAAACGTCATCGATGAGAAGACTCCGGTTCGCCGAAATGCGTCCTGGACGCCCGCGGCATCGCCCCAGATCTCCGACTCGAAGCCGGTGCCCCCGGACTCGATGATCCCGACGATCTTCCAGTCCTGGCGCGAGAAAACGACGGCGTCGCCGAGCCCGAGATTTCGGATGCGATCCGAGATCGATCGACCGACGACGATCTCGCGAAGGCCGGGCTTGAACATTCGGCCCGCGGCCAGTCGCACGTTCGTTCGAATCCCCAGCACGCGATCCCCGGCGGTTCCGCGCACGGTGACGTTGACGTCGGCTCCGTCGTTTCGTGGAAGCACGACGAGCGTGACGACCTCTGCGACCACCATCGCCGCGCCGCTTTCGTCTTTGGCGATTTCCGGGCGAACGGCGATGGACTCTGCGATTTCGCGCTCGATGCCGCTCGTGATCTCCGCGTTCGACCCCTTCCGAAGAACGATCGCGTTCGTCTCGAGGCCGGTCGACTGCACCGCGAACGCGAAGCCCTTCGCGAGAGCGAGGACGAGAACGAAAACCGCCACGACGAGCCCGATGCCGAGCGCTGCGGCCATCGTCGAGGTCCGCCGCACGACGAGATTTCGCAAGTTGTAGCTGAACGGAATCGCCATCGCTCAAGCCACCTTTCGCATTGCGTCGACGATTCGCGTTCGCGCCGCGTGCAAGGCAGGAAACACCCCGGAGACGGCGCCGATGACGACCGCGATGACGAGCGACAGCGCGATCGGCGCCAAGGTCAGCGCAAAGGTGGGGAGGAACCTCGAGATCATTCCCGAGACGCCCAGACAGACGACCCACGCGAGTCCGGCGCCGATCGCCCAGCCGACGATCGTCAGCATCAGCGACTCTGCGAGAACGAGCGAGCCGAGAAGCGCGCCGCGGAAGCCGAGCGTCTTCAGGATCGCGATCTCCGCCGTCCGCTCGCGCGCCGCCATCGCCATCGTATTGGCGGCGACGAGGAGGAGCGCGAAGACGACCGCGGCTCCGATCACGCGGACGAGGAACGCGATGTTGCCCCACATCTTCACGAAGTCCATCTGGAACGATTCCTCGGTCTCGGTCAGCGTTTGCTCGGGGCTGTTCTCGAACTCGGCATCGACGGCTTTCGCGACCGCCGCAGCCTTCGACGGATCATCGATCTGAATCGTGTACACGCCGATCAACCCGCCACGGCTCAGCTCGGTCATCCGCTCGTCGAGATACTTCCAATGCAGGAACATCCGATTCTCGTCGACGCCGATCTTCGTCGTCGTGTAGATCGCCTTCACCACGAACTCCCACGTATCGCCGCTCGGGGCCGGATAGATGTCGCCGATGATCGGCACGGTGTCGCCGAGCTTGAATCCGAACTTCTCGGAAAGTTTCTGACCGATCACGCAGCCTCTGCGGTCGGCGAGGAATGCGCTCATTTGGTCCTTCGGAATCTCGAACTCCGGGTACATCCGAAAGTAGCTCTCGGCCTCGACGGCGATCTTCGCGAAGAAGTTCTTCTTGTCCTGGTAGTTCCCGCCGAACCAGTCCCACCACGTCACGGCTTTCACGCCGGCCATCGACTCGATTCGCTGCTGGTATGCGAGCGGCAACGGCAGCATGAGCGAGACCTTGTTGCGAACGACGAGTCGCGACGCGTCCGACGCGCGCGCGCCCGAGCTGAACGCGACGACGATCGTCTGCAGGATGCAAATCGTCACGATCGCGACCGAGATCGAGATCACGGTGAGAATGGCGCGGCGCTTGTTGCGCGTGGCGTTGCGCCAGATGAAGCGCAGGAACTTCATCGCGCCGCCGCCGCCGTGGCTGGCGTCGCTTCGAGCACGCCCTTGTCGAGGTGCACGAGCCGCGACGCGCGCTCCGCGGCGTGGGGGTCGTGCGTCACCATGACGATCGTCTTCTTGAACTCTTTGTTGAGGCGCTGGAGGAGCGTGAGGATCTCCTGCGCCGACTTGGCGTCGAGGTCTCCCGTCGGTTCGTCGGCAAGGAGGAGCGCCGGGTCGCTGACGATCGCGCGCGCGATGGCGACGCGCTGCTCCTGACCGCCCGAGAGCTGGCGCGGATAGTGGTCGATGCGATCGGTGAGCCCCACTACGCCGAGCGAGGCCATCACATGCTCGCGACGCTCCTTCTTCGAAAGCTTCGTGAGAAGCAGAGGCAGCTCGACGTTCTCGAACGCGGTGAGCACCGGGATCAGGTTGTAGAGCTGGAAGATGAAGCCGATGTTCCGCGAGCGCCACTTCGCCAGCTTCCCGCCCTTCATCCTGCCGATGTCGGTGCCGGAGACGACCACCTCTCCCGAGGTGGGCTGGTCGATCCCGCCGATCAGGTTGAGCAACGTGGTCTTTCCGCTGCCCGACGGGCCCATCAGCGCGACGAAGTCGCCCTCGGCGATGTCGATCGAAAGCCCATCCAGCACCGGCACCTGCTGCGCCTCGCGCCGGTAGACCTTGCGCAGGTTCCGGATGTGAACCGCACCCATGCCGCCTCCTTAGTCCTTCGTCGCCGCGACGCGCACCCGCGCGCCGTCCCTGAGTCCCGCGGGCGGCTGGAGCACCACGCTCTCGCCGCCGTCCAGACCTTTTCGTACTTCGATCTGATCATCGCGGCTCGCGCCGAGATCCACCGCGCGCGAGACCACCTTGCCGTCCTCGACCAGCCACACCCGCGCGCCGGCCTCATTCTGCACGATCGCGGCGCTCGGC
>JACOTG010000063.1 GCA_016178505.1 Planctomycetota bacterium | reverse complement strand
GGTCGGATTGTGCGGGTAGTTGATCCACGAGATGCGCGCGCGCGACAGGACGAATTCGGGGACGGCGCCGAAGTCCGGGAGGAACGCGTTCTCGCGTCGCAGCGGCGTGAACCACGTCCGGCCGCCCGCGAAGAGCGTCCCGCGAGCGACGGGCGGGTAGCCGGGCGTCGGCGCGATCACCCACTCGCCCGGATTCACGAACCCCGAAGCCGAGTGGAAGATCGCTTCCTTTGCGCCGATCGTCGCGCAGATTTCACGGTCGGCGTCGAGTCGCACGCCGAATCGCCGCTCGATCCACGCGGCGGCCGCTGCCCGAAATTCCCGCGCGCCGACGTAGGACGGATATCCGCTCGACGCCCGCGCATCGATGGCGGTTTGCGTCGCACGGCGCACGCGCTCCGGAGTCGGCACCGTCGGATCTCCCACGCCGAAATCGATGGGACGAATCCCCTCGGCACGCAAGCGTTCGACCGCCGCGTCGACTTCGGCGAACGCGTATGCTCCGATCGCGCGAAGTCGATCGGCGGAACGCACGTCGACTCCCGAGCCGACGGCCATCACGCCGCTCCTTCGCCGGCGGTCTCCGCAACCGACCAGAAGTCCGCGAGATCTCGAAGCGTTTGGCGCAGTGCGAACCTCGGGCGGAAACCGAGTCGCCGGATCTTTGCGGGGCTGCCGGCGAGAGTCGGCAAATCGAGCGGTCGCCGCAGCGACGGCGTCGATCGAAGTCGAGGCACCGTGTCGAACCCGAGCTCGCGCGCGAGCAGCGTCGCGATCTCTCGGATTCCGTGCGTGCGTCCCGAGCAGACGTTGTACGCCTCGCCCGCCTTGCCCCGCTCGACGAGGAGGGCAAACGCGCGCGCGGCATCGCGGACGTCGAGGAAGTCGCGACGAACGTCGAGGTTTCCCATTTCGATCGTGCGACTCCGCCCCTCGCGCGCGAGACGCGCGCACTCGCGAGCAAGGCGAGAGCAAACGTACGTGTCGGCCTGGCCCGGCCCCGTGGTGTTGAACGGTCGCGCGATCACGATGGGAACGCCATGACGCGCGCGCACGCCGAGCGCCACGGCCTCAGCCGAAGCCTTGCTCGCGCCGTAGAGGCTCACCGGACGCAGCGGATCGGTTTCGCGGTGCGGGCGCTTGCCAATGCGCCCGTACGCTTCGCCGCTCGAAACCACGACCACTCGAGGCGGCCGCTTGCCCAGCGTCGCCGCCATCGTCACGTTCAACGTTCCGCGAACGTTCGCCTCGAATCCGGGCCACGGCTCCGCGTCGAAGCCCGTCGGCAGCGCCGCCGCCGCGAGATGCAAGATCGCCTGCGGCTGGAGATCGAGGATGAGGCTCGCGAGCCGCTCGCGATCGAGAACGTCGAGCTGAACCCAAACGACGTCGGACTCGAGCCCCGGGTGAGGCTTTTCGCGCCAAGTGCCGACGACCTCGTGTCCGCGCGCATCGAGGGCGTCGACCGCGTGACGTCCCACGAAGCCGCTCGCGCCCGTCACCAACACTCGCATCACGTCACCTCGCCTTCTGCGAACTTCGGAGCCGCTCGATGTCCGAATCGACCATGGTGCAGATCAGTTCCTCGAACGACGTCTTCGGTCGCCAGCCGAGCCGGCGTCTCGCGCGTGCCGAGTTTCCGACGAGGCGGTTCACGTCGGCCGGTCGCAAGAGCCCGGGATCTTCCGTCACGTAGCGCCGCCAGTCGAGCCCCACGTGACGAAAAGCGATCCGCGCGAGATCGCGAATCGAGTGCGTGCGGCCGGTCGCCACCACGTAGTCGCCCGGCACATCTTGCTGGAGCATGCGCCACATGGCTTCGACATAGTCGCCCGCGAAGCCCCAGTCGCGCGCCGCCGCGAGGTTGCCGAGTCGAAGCTCCTTCGCGAGACCGAGATGAATGCGAGCGACGGCGTCCGACACCTTGCGCGTCACGAACTCGAGCCCGCGACGCGGAGACGTGTGATTGAAGAGGATGCCGGACGACGCGTGAAGGCCGTACGACTCCCGGTAGTTGACCGTGATCCAATGTCCGTAGACCTTCGCGACGCCGTACGGAGATCGCGGGTGGAACGACGTCGTCTCGTCCTGCGGCGACGAACGCGTCGAGCCGAACATCTCTGACGACGACGCTTGGTAGAAGCGAATGCGCGGGTCGACCAGCCGGATCGCCTCGAGCACCATCGTGACGCCGACGCCCGTGATCTGGGACGTGAGGACCGGCTCGCGCCACGACGTCGGGACGAACGACTGCGCCGCGAGGTTGTACAGCTCGTTGGGCTCGGCTTCCTCGATCGCTTCGATCAGCGAGAGTTGATCGAGAAGGTCGGCGTGAAGGAGCCGGATTCGGTCGCGAACGTGGGCGATCCGCTCGAACGTCTCGGTCGACGAGCGACGTACGACGCCGAACACGCGGTAGCCTTTTTCGAGCAGGAGTTCCGCGAGGTACGAGCCGTCCTGGCCGGTGATCCCCGTGATGAGCGCCGTTCGCCGAGCCACGACGTCACGCGTTGCCGTTCATAGGATCGATGGGAGTCCCCTCACGCCTCGAGGAGGTGATCCACCTTCGCGACGAGCTCCTCGAGCCGGAACGGCTTGCGGATGAAGTCGTCGATCCCCTTCTCGAGCAGTTCCTTTCCCTGTTCGTCGGTCAGGTAGCCCGACATCACGAGGATGCGGGTTCCCTGCAGCGTCGGGTTGTCGCGAATCTTCTTCGTGACCGCGAGGCCGTCCATGTCGCCGAGGTTGTAGTCGAGGACGAGAACGTGCGGGCGGAACTCGAGCAGCGCCAGGCCCGCCTCCCAACCACTCGACGCGGACCGAACCTCAAGCGATCGATCCTTCGAGAGTTCCTCGGTCAGGATCTCCACGATGCCGCGCTCGTCTTCCGCGATGAGCACCCGTCGCTTGCGGCCGCCGTCGAAATCGGTCGGTATCGGGATGCCGTGCTCCTTCATGAAGCGAAGGAGCTCGTCGCGCGGAATCCGACGATCTCGGGATTCGGGGATCTTGTATCCGTGCAGCTTCCCGGCTTCGAACCACTTGATCACCGTGCGAACGGTGACGTGGCAGATCTTGGCGACTTCACCCGTGGTGAACACCGCCTTGGTCGCCAGGCTCAATTTGTCCATATAGGATATTCGCGAAACTTATATCGACCTGCACTCGGCGCCGCAAGCGGGAACTGCCGAGGAATCGGGGCGTGGGGCGCAACCCGATCAACGTCTCGAGGTCGATCGTCGATGGATCGACGATCTTTTGCGTTGACAGGCGTGAAGTGAAATCTAACCTGTCACGCCTGTCACGCGGCCTCCAGACCCGGGCGATTAGCTCAGTTGGCTAGAGCGCATGCTCGACACGCATGAGGTCACAGGTTCGAATCCTGTATCGCCCACCACTTCCGCCCGGATCGTTCTCGCACGAAACCACTGCGTCCATCGAAGCGTGCGAGGACTCGGAACGCGCCGGTCGACGGCTCGAGGCGAACGCTAGAGCAGGACGCCGGCAATCGTCGCGGTCATGAAGTTCGCGAGCGTCCCCGCGAGCATCGCCCGGAAGCCCAGTCGCGCGAGGTCGTGACGACGGTTCGGGACGAGCGCCCCGATCCCGCCGATCTGAATGCCGATCGAGCTGAAATTCGCGAAGCCGCAGAGAGCAAAAGTGGCGATCGTGAACGACTTCGGATCGAGAAACGCTTTCATCGGTCCGAGCTTCGAGAACGCGATGAACTCGTTGAGCGACATCCGGGTTCCGAGCAAGTCTCCGATCTTGTGCGCGTCACCCCACGGCACACCCATCGCCCATGCGACCGGCGCGAAGACCCAGCCGAAGATCTCCGCGAGGCTCGTGTGCGCCAGCCCGAGCATCGCGTTCACGAGCGCGATCAACGCAACGAACGAGATCAGCATCGCGCCGACGTTGAGCGCCAAGTGAAGGCCTTCGCTCGTACCCCGCCCCGCGGCGTCGATGACGTTCACGTCCGTCTTCGGGACGTGCAGCTTCACCGTGCCGGACGTCTCCGGCGTTCCCGTTTCGGGAACGAACATCTTCGACATCATGATCGTTCCCGGCGCCGTCATGATCACCGCCGTGAGGAGGTGCTTCGCCTCGACCCCGAACGCGATGTAGGCCGCCATGATCCCGCCCGATATGTGGGCCATTCCGGACGTCATCACGGTCATCAGCTCGGACTCGGTCATGCGCTCGAGGAACGGGCGGATCGTGAGCGGCGCCTCGGTCTGGCCCATGAAGATGCTCGCCGCGACGTTCAGCGACTCCGCGCCGCTCGCGCGCATCACGCGGCGCATGGCCATGGCGAACAGCCGCACCACGATTTGCATGACGCCGAAGTAGTAGAGGATCGCGAACAGCGCGGCGATGAAGATGATCGTCGGCAGGACCTGGAACGCAAAGATGAAGCCGTACCGAGCCCCGTCTTGACCGAGGACCTTGGACATCACGTCCGTCAACACCCTGCCGTCTCCAAGAGGTCCGAAAACGAAGGCCGCGCCCTCGCCGGCGAAGGCCAAGAGCCCTTTGATCTTGTCGCCGATCCATCCAAAAGTCGCCTGCCCAACGTCGGTTTTGAGCACGACGAGCGCAAAGAGCACTTGCAGGCTGAGACCCCACGCGACCGTCCGAACGTCGATCGCCCGCCGATTGTTCGACAGCAGATACGCGATCATCAGGATCATCACCATGCCGATGACCGGTCGGGCTTTGTCGATCCCGGCGAACTGAGCCGCCAGGAATGCCGCACCCGCGATGGCGATCCCGATGCCGACGACGAACAAGTCCTGCTGCTGCCACGACTGCCGGACGGCGATTGAAGGCCGCGCTTCGTTGTCGTTGCTCATTTCGTTCCCTCGAAGGATCGAGAATCCGGAACAAACGACGGCCGCCCGCGGCAAGCGAAACCCCGACCCGTCCGGAGCGGAAGGCTCGGCTTATATCACAAGAGATTCTCGCCTTCCGCCCATTCTCGACCCCGAAACGCCGCCGCCCGGAGAACGACAAAACTTCCCGCGTCTCCTTTCGAGCGTGATTCGTCACCGCAGGCGCGGTAAGAGGACGGCGCGAAGTTCTCAGACGCGACTCAACACTCGCCACGAGGCGACGTATACGGTGGCCACTCGACGCCAGCCGCTCCATCACCAGCGCTGCGCAGAAGTTCCTCGAGCACTTCCCGGATCACCCGAAAGCAGACCTCGCGCGCTACCGCCTCGCGTCCTCGCTCTTCGAGCTCGGGAAGACGGACGAAGCCGCTCCGCAATTCAAGAAGCTCTCGGCGAAGAGGGGCTTCGAGTACGAGGCCGAGGTCTGGCTCCGTCTCGGCCAATGCGAGCTCGGCGCGAAGCGCTACGACGAAGCGGCGAGCGCGTTCGAGAACTCCCTGGCGAAGAACAAGGATTACTTGAAGGTCCCGGCGTCGTTCCTTCTCGCGGAGGCCAAGTTCCGCGGCGAGAAGTTCGACGAAGCCGAGGCGCGCTATCGCGAAGCGCTTCGCCTCGACTCGAAGGGACCGTATGCGAAGGACGCGGCCTACGGCCTCGCGTGGTGCGCGTTCCGGCGCGGCGATCACGACGCAGCCACCGAGCGCATCGAGGACTTCTGCACGCGATTCCCCGGCGATGCGCTCGAGCCCGAGCTTCGCCTTCTCGAGGGCGAAGCGCACCTCGACGCGAACCGCGCGAAGGAAGCGCTCGCCGCGTATCGCAAGGTCGGCGACGGCCCGTTCAAGGACGCAGCGCTCCGCGGTGCCGGGTTCGCGCAAGCCGCGCTCGGCGATCACGCAGGCGCGGCTCGATCGTTCGGCGAACTGGTCGACGGCTATCCGAAGAGCCGGTTCGTCGCCGAAGCGACGCTCCAGCGCGGCATCCACCTCCTCGAAGCCGGCGATGCGAAGGCCGCGCGCCAGGTTCTCTCGTCTCCGAACGCCGGAGGCGGTGCCGACGTCCTCTTCTGGCGAGCGCGAGCCGAGACGAAGGCAGGTGACCGCGAAGCGGCGCTCGCGTCGCTCGACGCAGCGGCGAAAGCGCAGCCCTCCCCCTCCAAGGATCTCCTGGGTCGAATCCGCGTCGCGCGCGGCGACCTCCTCTTCGACCTCGGTCGCGCCGGCGATGCGGCGCGCGAGTACGAGCAATCCGGATCCGACTACGCGCTGCACGCGGCTGCCGTCGCCAGCCTGAACGACGGCCGCGCCGACGACGCCATTCGCCTGGCGCAACAACTCCTCGCCGGCTATCCGAAGAGCGCCTACCTCGCCGCGACGAACCTCACGCTCGGCGAAGCGTTCTTCTCGCAGAAGAAGTATGCCGAGGCCGAGAAGGCTTTCGCGGCGGCCGGCGCTCCGACGAGCGAGCCGGCACAGCGCTCGCGCGCGCTGTCGCGCATCGCTTGGTGTCGATACCTCTCGAACGACTCGGCCGAAGCCGCGAAGCGATTCGCCGAGGTGGTCGCGCAGTTTCCGGACGCGCTCGAAGCCGAGGAGGCCGCGTTCATGCAAGGGCGCTGCCTCGAAGCGGCGGGCAAGTCGAACGAAGCCGCCGCCGTTTGGAAGCGGCACCTCGACGCGTTCCCCAGAGGCGAGCACCGAGCCGAAACGCTCTTGGGTCTCTCCCGCGTCGAAGAGGGACCGGCTTCGGTCTCTCGGCTCGAGACGTTTCTCCGCGAATCCCCGAAGAGCGCGCTCGCCGATCGAGCGCTCTACGGCTTGGCGGAAAAGTTGAGCGCCGCGGGCAAGACCGCGGACGCCGAGCCGCAGTATCGCGAGCTGATCACTCGATTCCCGAAGAGCGAGCTCCTGCCCGCCGCGCGCTACGGCCTCGCCTGGTGCGTCTACGACGCGAAGCGATACCCGGAGGCCGTCGAGCTCCTGCAGCCGCTGGTCGGAGACGGCGACTCGCCGCTTCGCCCCGATCTCCGCGCGAGCGCAGCCGAGCTCCTCGTGTGGGCGGAGGACAAGGTCGGCGACGTCGACGCCGAAACGTCGGCGTACGGCCGCTTCGCGAAGCTCACCGACGACGAGCCGCGCCGATTCAAGGCCGCGAAGATCGTTGCGGCGGCGTTGAAGAAGGCCGGCCGCACCGGCGACGGCATCGCGCTCCTCGACGAGCTGCGCCGGGGCCTTCGTGACAAAGAGACGGCAGCCGCCGCGCAAGTCGAGTGCGCGTACCTCGCTCTCGATCAGAAAAACGTCGACGACGCCGAAGAGCGCGCCCGCGCCGCTCTCCGGGACGCGCCGAAGAGTCCGGCCGTGTCCGAAGTGCTCTTCTTCGTCGGCGAGGCGCGGTACGACGCGAACGAAGACGACAAGGCCGGACGGCTCTACTCGGTGGCAGCGTCCGTGGAGGGAAGCACCGTTGCCGATCGCGCTCTCTACAAGCGCGGGTTCACCTGCTTGCGTCGCAAGGACGCGCAAACCGCCGCCGACTGCTTCCGAAAGCTCGTCGACGACTACCCGAAGAGCGACCTCCATGGCGAAGGTCTCTTCCTCCTCGGGGAAGCACTGTTCCGACTCGACCAATTCGGTCCGGCGGCGGACGCGCTCGCGAAGCTGCGAACGGAGTCGCCGAACCACGAGACGATGCCGAAGGCGCTCTTCCGTCTGGGCGTGTCGCTCTGCCGGCTCGACAAATGGAAGGACGCGGAAAGCGCGCTCTCGGACCTCGCCGTTCGGTTCCCGAAGTTCGAGAACGGCGTCGAGGCGGAGCTGTGGCGCGGGCGCGCGCTCGCCGCGTTGGGCCAGGCGCGCGCCGCTCGCGAGGCACTCGATCGCGTCGTGTCGCGCGACAAGGGCGTGCTCGCCGCCCGGGCGCGCATCGAGATCGGAAAGATCTCGATGAACGCTGGCCGCACCGACGAAGCGCTCTCCGAGTTCCTGAAGGTCGCCGTACTCTACGCCCACGAGGACGAAGTCGCCGAGGGCCTCTACCTCGCCGGACAGTGTCTCGAGAAGCTCGGCGACGACGCGCGCGCGCAAGCGCAATACGAGGAAGTCGTGACGAAGCACGGAAGCTCGGCGTTCGCCGGCGCGGCACGCCAGCGCCTCGACGAGAAAAAGGGGCGAAAGTCGTTCTGACGAAACGTCCTCGTCGCGGAAACGAACGAGACCCAGGAGGAGATTCAGATGGGACCGGGATTGTTCCTCGCACAGCAGATGCCGGATCTCACCGGCGGTGGCACGGGCCTAGGATCGCTCTACGACATCATCATCAGCGGCGGGCCCGTGATGGTGCCGATCGGAATCAGCTCGGTGATTGCGCTCGCGTTCGCGGTCGACCGCTGGATTCGCCTGCGCTCGGCTCGGCTCGGCACGAAGACGTTCAGCAAAGAACTCGTGAGCGCCGTTCGTGAAGGGGGCGCGGCCAGCGGGCTCGTCCTCTGTGAGCAGCGCGAGACGCCGCTCGCGCGAGTGCTGGCCGCCGGACTTCGGCGTGCCAGCGCGTCGACGGCGGAAATGGAGAAGGCCGTCGAGGACGCCGGCGCTCGCGAGGTGCGGCAGCTCTCGCAAAGCCTGCGACCCCTCGTCGTCGTCGCGATCATCGCGCCGCTGCTCGGCCTTCTCGGAACCGTCTGGGGCATGATCGTCGGCTTCTCGAACATCGCGGGCCAAGAGGCGCTCGGCAATCCGAAGATCCTGGCGTCCGCGGTATCACAGGCGCTCGTCACGACGGCGGCGGGCCTCGTCATCGCGATCCCGGTGCAAACGATCTACTTCTATTTCAGAAGCCGTATCGATCGCTTCGTGCACGTCGCCGAAGCAACGTACGAGGAGATCTCGAAGACCCTCGCGGGCAAGGCGACCGAGTATGTTCATCCGTGACGAGGAGTACGGCGAAGAGGTGATGTTCAACCTCACGCCGATGATCGACGTCGTGTTTCAATTGCTCATCTTCTTCATGGTGGCGACGACGTACCGCAATCCCGAGAAGGAGATCTCCATCGACTTGCCGAAAGCGGATTCGGGACAGGTCGCGAAGGAGACGCCGAAGGAGCTGATCATCAACGTCTTTCGCGACGGACGCATGACGCTCGGCGGCTCCCCGGTCGGCGACGGTTCGCTCGTCGAGGCGCTTCGACGCGCGGCCCAGCAAAGCTCGGAGACGCCGGTCAACATCCGGGGCGATCGGCTCGCGCACCACGAGCAGATCGTCAGGGTCATGGACGCGTGCAGCCAGGTGGGCCTCGGCAATCTCGCGGTCGGCACACTCAAGAACTAGGAGTCTCATGCGGATCCTGCCGAACACCGGCAAGAATCTGGTGATCGTCCTCGCGCTCCTCGCCGCGGGATTCCTCGTCGCGTACTTGCGATTTCGCCCTTACCTCGGGCGCGAGGCGACCTACACGGACGGAGCAAGCAACTACTCGGTCGCGTCGGGCGAACGGCTGCGGTACGCGATCTGGGACAAGCCCGAGGCTCTCGGCAAGGACGTGAACACCGCCACCGACGAAAGCCGTCCAGCCTTGTCGCGGGACGACCGATTCCTCGTCTTCGCCGTCGGCAAGGCGGGCCTGAACGCCGACCTCTGGATCGCGGAGATGGTCGGCGGCCAGCCCGTCGACGCGCATCCGCTCGGCGCGTTGAACACGGACTTCGACGAGTGCTCGCCCGCGTTCACGTCCGACGGTCGCGCTCTACTCTTCGCATCGAACCGGCCGGGCGGCGCCGGCGGACTCGACCTGTGGCGTGCGCCCTACGCGGACGGTGCATTCGGCGCGGCCGAGTCGCTCGGAGCCGGCGTCAACACCGCCGCAGACGAATGCGATCCGGCCTCCGTCCCGGGAAGCGACGCGATCGTGTTCGCGTCGAATCGCCCGCGCGGCGCGCGACGTGACTTCGACCTCTGGATTGCCCCTCTGGGACCGAGTAGGCCTATCTCTCTCGACGCCGTCGATTCGCCGTTCGACGAGCGCGAGCCCGCATTCGCTTCGGACGGTCGCGCGCTCCTCTTTGCGTCGAATCGGGCAGGCGGAACCGGTGGGTTCGACCTCTATCGCAGCGTGCTCGGCGAAACGGGCTGGATGGCGCCGGAAGCGCTCCGCGGAATCAACACCGAAGCATCCGAGCGTGGACCCGCGCCGACCGCAGATGGTTTCTCGATGCTGTTCGCCGTCGAGCGGCCGGGCGGGTCGTCGGACCTCTTCCGCGCCCGCTCGCTCGAGCTCCTCCGCGTTCCGGGCCGTCCGATCGGTTGGCAAGACCTCACGTTGCTGGCGCTCCTCCTTCTCGTCGCGCTCTTCGCGATGCTCGCGAAGCGGTGGAAGAAGCTCGACGTCATCTACAAGTGCCTGCTGATTTCGCTTTTCCTCCACCTGCTCCTCCTCTGGCTCTTCCAGAAGCTCCTCGTGAGCGGCGGCGGGCCCGGAGCGATTCCGAAGCGCGGCGACGGGATGTTCAAGGTTCGCAGCATCGACGCCCCTGGTGGCGACGCACAGACTCGCGCTCGCGAGCGCGCCGGTCAGCTGGAGGTGACGCGCCGTTCCGACGCGGACGGTGCAGACCCGATCGCCGAAGGTCCTTCGCGGGCCGAGCCCGCGGCGACGCCGAGCGACGAGCCGGCGGCATCGCCTGCCGAGGTGGCCAGAGCCGACGCCCCTGCGGAATCCGCTCCGAATCGTGCCGCCGAAGCGCCGGCACAGGCGGAGCCCGCTGGACGCACGACGGTAGCTCTCGACGACGCGGAACGGAGTCTTGCGCGCCTCGACGGCGTCGCCGCCGCCGTCGACGTGAGGGCAGCGGCGCGATCGGCGTCGCGGTCCGAAAACGGGACGGAAGAGGCCGGACGGGCCCATCTCGTCGTCGCGACGCCGAGGGCGTCGGGCCCGTCGCGCGCTGCGTTGTCGAAAAGCTCGACTCCCGCCGACGCGGCACCCGCACGCGGAAGGAGTGCCGTGCGGCCGGCGGACGAGCTCTCGGCCCTCGAGATGGGCGTCGACGTGCAGACACCGGACGAGCAAGTCACGAAAAGCGATAGTGCGGCGCCGGAGATGTCGATCGCGCCGGGAGCGTCGGCCGCACCGGCGAATCGCACGGCGCAACGACCCGAACGCGGCGCCAGCCCGAGCGCGACCGAATCGCTTGCGTCGTCGCCGGCCGCGCCGAAGGCTCGCCCGCTCGCCCCGACGCGAAGCACCGATCCGACGGACGCCGAAAACGCGGCGGCATCGTCTCGCGGACGGATCGTTGCATCGAAGTTGCCGGCGCGGAGCGTGCCCGGCGTCGCCGTCCAGGATCGCGAGACCGTCCTGCGCATCGGCTCCGACGCAGACGTTGGCGCGAATCGAGTCGCTGACCCCGCGCCACTCGCAACGAGCGCAAAGCCACCGAGCACCGGTGCAAGCCAAGGAGCCCCGTTGCGCCAGTCGGTCGCTGACGCGAGCACGGCGATGCCCGCATCACCGCAACCCAATCGGGGCGGCGAGCGCGCCGCGCGCCGCGACGACGCCGCGGGGTCCGAGTCTCTCCCGATATCCCGGGGCGCGCTGCGGGCGGCGCCGTCGGGCGCGAGCGACGTGCCGGCAGTCGGCATTCGCGCACCCAGCGAACCGGTTCAGGCTCGCCTCGGTGACGCGGCAGGCGGAGAGCCCGCCGCCGTCGCCGTCGCGCCTCGTTCGCTCGGCACGCGCGCGGTCTCGACGAGCGACAGCCACACTCCACCCGAACGCCTCTCGTCGGAAGCGACGAGCGCTTCGGTCTCGCCGAATGCAACGCGAGGCACGGACCGACCCGTAGCCCGCACGGACGACGCGACGAGTGCGACGGCGGCGCCCCGTTCGGATCTCGGATCCTCACCTGTCGTCGGCCGAAGTCTTCCGGCGATCACGGTACAGAGCCCGGCCGAGTCGCGGCCGACCCCGCGGGAGGATTCAGGGAAAGCTCTCGCTCCCGAACTCGCAGTAGGTCCGCGCGCGCTCGCTTCGCGAACGACGACCGCGGCCGGCATCGGCGAGCCCGAACCGAGACGATTCGCGAGCGACGTCGCGTTGGCGGACGCGCGACCCAACCAGCGACCGATGGACGTGGCGGCAAACGCGGAGGTCGTGCCCGCTCCCACCGCTCCGGACCGCGGACGGTTCGATGCCACGCCCTATCGCAATCGCTTCGGCGAAGAAAAGGCGATCGCGCTTCGAGACCACGGCGGCAACGAGGAGACCGAGAACGCGGTCGGCGCCGGCCTTCGATACCTCGCGCGCATCCAAAAACCCGAAGGCTACTGGGGCGACCCGGATCACATCGACGAGAAGTACGGCGCTGTCATGATCGGGAAGTCGGCGCTCAGCCTGCTCGCCTTCCTCGGCGCCGGCCACACGCCCGGCTCGAACGCAACGCATGCGCGGGTCGCCGAGCGCGCGGTGAACTTCCTCCTCTCGGCGCAGGACGAACAAACGGGGCACTTCGGCGAATCCGAGGCCTACAGCAACGGAATCGCGACTTACGCGCTCGCCGAGTGCTACGCGCTCACGAAGGACGCGAAGCTTCGAGCGCCGCTCGAGAGGGCAATCCGTCACATCGTCGACAACCAGAATCGGGGTCGCGACGCGCGGCGATTCGGCGGTTGGAGCTACTACTACCCCGACGGGCACGTCTTCGACGAATGGCCGCGAGTGTCGATCACGGCGTGGCAGGTGATGGCGCTCGAATCGGCGCGCCTCGGCGGGATCGACGTGCCCGACCGGGTCTTCGACGATGCGAAGACGTTCCTGCTCGGCTCGTACGACAAGCGCCACGGCTACTTCCGCTACAGCCAAGATCCCGAGCGCCTGAACTCCGGGTACCGCACGCTGCCGGGCTCGACGCCGGCCGCGCTCTTCGCGCTGTCGCTGCTCGGCGAGGATCCCAAGTCGTCGCGCTTCGAGAAGGCGCGCGGCTTCGTCCTCGACCGCGCGCCCGACGGCTACCGATACACGAGCGACGCCGACTTCGTCGAGCGCGGGATGGGCAACCTCTATTTCTGGTACTACGGCACGCTCGCGCTCTTCCGATGCGAGGGCGACGAGTGGGACCTGTGGAACGCGAAGATGAAGCGCACGCTGCTGCCGTCGCAGGAAAAGGACGGCTCGTGGCGGCCGATCGACATCTACTCGCGCTACGCCGGGGACGACCGAAACGACCGCACCTACACGACCGCGATGTGCGTGCTCGCGCTCGAGGTCTACTACCGCTACTTCACTCCCCTCCTGAAAGTCCGCTGATCCTGTAACCCACCTCCGACTTACTCTCCGGCGCCTGCGGGCGCTCGCCCGCGTTTCTCACGACGGACGCTTCGCCGAAGCGTGGAACCCGGGCAGGGATCTTCGTGAGAAGGAGGAGACCATGACGTTGCGAACGTTGACGCCGGCTGAGCTGTCGACGCTTCTCGTTCGGTTGTCGGAGCGTGTGTCGATCGTCGGCGAAGGATTCGTGGGATTGCGCTGCGACGGCGACCTCATGCAGACCCGGCGCATCCTCGAGTCGCTCGGCAAGACGCCGGGAGAGGTCCGTTGGATCGTCGCCGAGCTGCGCGAGGTGGGCGGCTACTGTGACTGCGAAGTGCTCCAGAACCTCGGTGCCGGCGATCCCGACGATGATCCGGACGAATTGGCGTGAACCGGGGTACGCGACGATTCGATGGATCGGGACTCCGATGCCGCTTCGTCCGTTGCGCGGGCGGTCATCGGATCGAATCGAACGACGAATCCGATGACGCAGAGCAAGCTCTCGCAGTTACACTTCGCCCACGCGGAGGGCCGATTGGAGCCACGAAGCCGAGAGCAGGTCGTCCAGGAGATCGCCGGCGCGACGGCGCGCCGCATGAGCCTCGTCAAGCTGCTCGAGAGCGACACGGCGCTCGGTCGACGGCTGCACGAGTTCTGGCAGTCGGAACTGGCCGTGCGGTTCGGTCGTTCGTTCGCGGGGCCGCTCGACCTCGGTCAGTTCTTGCGCGATCGCTGCATCGAGCTCGATTTCGAGGTGTGCGACCTCAGCCACGGGTTTCAGGCCGTGATTCGGGGCGCAGACTCGTCGACGCTCGCCATTTGGTATCGCGATGCGTTCAAACGAGACGTGGACGTCGGTAGGTAGCTGGCGAGTCGGTCAGACCCAGCCTTCGCCTTCGGATCCGTCCAGCGGACGCACGCGCGAACTCACTTGGTCGCGCGCGCGCCGAGGCGGCTCGTCCGAAGGTCCGGCCCACGGCAGCATGTTCGCTTCGTGGATCTTTCGAAGCGCCTCGAGGTACACGTCCTCGCTGCCGCCTTCTTCGACGGCGAACACGTCCGCCTTCGCCTCGGCGTCTTGCACGAAACGCCCGAACACGATGCGGAAGACGACGAGCAGCGCGAGGAATCCACCGAAGAAGAGAGTGATGAATCCGATGCCAACCTGCCGTCGCGTCGCGGCCTCGATGAGCGGCCGCAGATAGAGGTAGACGAGGAACGCAACGTACGAGCTGAAGAGCCGCGTCAGATTCGTGGCGAGCTGACCGAGGTGGCCGATCTCGTGGAGGAGCACCGAGCGGAGCTCGTCGCGAGAGAGCACCTGACGAAGCCGATCGGTGACGACGACGCGATTGCTGCCGAAGTGCGCGAACGCGTTCGCGAGCGATCCCGCTTCCGTGCGGAGCACGCCGACGTCGGTGAGCGAGATGTGGCGACGGGCCGCGAATCCCAGCATGTCGTCGCGTAGCTCCCGATCCGCGAGCGGCTCGATGCTCCCGAACAGCCGGAACACGACGTTCATCCCGCGCAGCACGTAGATGAAGAAGAGCAGCGACAGCACGGTGAAGCCGAGCAGGTTCGTCGTGGACCACGGCGACGCTCCGAGGTCGTAGAACGGGAGGAAGAACGCAGGAATGACGAGGATGTAGAGCCCCATGCGAAGCCCGAGGAGCAGGCCGTGCGTCTTCCAGTGCGCACCGATCGAGCCGGCGAGTCGGCGCGATCGCACGTCGACCGCAGCGCGCGCGAAGCTGCCGAGCAGATAGCAGCCGATCGGCGCCAGTGAGAAGAGCGCTGCCGTCGCCGATCGACCGATCTTCTCGACCGAGTCCGTGAAGAGCTGATATTGCGGCCCGAGGAGCAGGAACGAGTAGGCGAGGAAAAACTCGACGCGAAGTGATGCGCTCAGGACCCGCCACCGCGCACGCGCGGCTTCGAGCGGCGACTCCTCGAAACGCGGTGACCAGAGACGATAGAGTCCCAGCGTCAGCGCGGGCGGGAGCCCGAGAAGCAGCGCGACGTGTGCGAGCGGGCCGAGGAAAACCGTCATCCGTTCCTCGAATCCGTCCCGGCGGCATTGGCGCGAATGCAGCGCGGCGCCGCCATCAAAAAGTCCGGTTCGACAGGATCTCTCGTCACCGCCGCCTCCTCGAGAGACCGGCATTCTAACACCGACCTCGA
>JACOTG010000062.1 GCA_016178505.1 Planctomycetota bacterium | reverse complement strand
TTCGATCCGATCCAGCTGCGCCTGCATCAGCTCAAGTCGCCGCTCGAGCGCCGCGAGCTTCGGCTCGATCTGCGCGCGCAACGCCCGCTTCGTGTTCAATGAGCCGCAGATCGCTGCGTTGCGCGTTGCTTTGACCCAATCCGGGTGGTCGTGCTTTTCCGTGATCCTTTCGACGTAGAACGTGTGGACTCCATCTTCGTCGATGCGCGCTGCCTCGATCGTGTTCCTCCCCGGCTTCTTCGTGGGCAACGTCAACCAGATGGTGCCATCCTGAAGAGACCACGCCACGAAGTGGACTTTCTTCGTTTGCATGCGTTCCTCCAAACTCAGGGGTGAGAAGTTGCTGCGCGCTCGTGCGACGAAGTTTCCACGCGGCGGCGGCGGGGTCCACGCTCCGGCGCGTCGCATGGGGCACTTTGCGTGGTCGATTCCGGGCACCGGGTTTGGTTCCCGCGGATTGTTTCGCGCTCGGCGTCTCGCTCCGACTCGCGACCGCCGCGACGACGTGTGACGACGCCGCGGGCGCGATCGGTTAGACTCTGCGAGCCCGCCGACGATGAGAGTCCGGCCGGGTCCATTCATTTCGAGGAGAGAACCCACGGCAATTCGACTCGCGATCCTTGTTGCGCTAGCCGCGATCGGAACGGCAGCGTCCGCCCAGACCATCCGCGTGAGCGTCGATTCCTCTGGGAACGAAGGGCATGGTCAGAGCTTCGCGTGTGTCGTTTCCTCGAACGGCCGCTTCGTTGCTTTCCAGAGCGACGCGACCGACCTCGTGACGGGCGACACGAACGGCAAGACCGACATCTTCGAGCGCGACCTCGAGACGGGCATCACGGAGCGAGTGAGCGTCACGTCCGCAGGCGGCGAGTGCGACGGCAACTCCACCAATCCCGTCGTTTCCGGCGATGGGCGGTTCGTCGCGTTCCTCAGCCAGGCTCGCAACCTCGGTCCTTCGAACCCGAACCCGAACCGGCTGCTCTTCGTGCACGATCGCGACACCGGGGCGACCGAGTGGGTGAGCGCCACCGCATCGGGCGGCGCCACCAACGACATCTCCTCGCCGTCCATCTCCGGTGATGGGCGTTTCATCGCCTTCGCCGGATGCGGCATTCTGGCGGACAACAACGACTGCAACTCCCAAAACGTGTTCGTTCGCGACCGTGTCGCGGAAACGACGATCGCGGCCAGCCGCCTCCCTTCGAATGCGTATGGCAGTGGCGTCCAGCCGTCCATCTCCGACAACGGCCGGTACGTCGCGTTCGTGAGCGGGGGCGCGATCGATCCAACGCCTTCGACGATCACGTCGCACGTGTACGTTCGGGATCTCCAGACCGGCGTCGCACGGCGCGCGAGTCTCGACTCGGCGGGCAACGGCGCGGATTCGGGCTCGACCTTCCCGGTGATCTCGGGAAACGGGCGATTCGTCGCGTTCGTGAGCCTGGCTCGAAACCTCGTGCCAGGCGACACCAACCAGGTGGCGGACCTTTTCGTCCGCGACCTCGTCGCGGGAACGACGCGGCGCGTGAACGTGGACTCGGCTGGCGGTGAGTCCGGCAGCGCCGACGCCCCGTCCATCTCGGCCGATGGCCGGTTTGTCGCGTTCACGAGCAGCGCATTCGACCTCGTCCCGGGTGACACGAACGGGACCATCGACGTCTTCACCCACGACCTGCAAACGGGCGAGACCCGGCGCGTCAGCCTGAATTGGCTGGGCGGGCAGACCAACGGGTCGGGAGTGATCGGATCGATTTCGGCAGACGGTTCTGTCGTCGGATTCTCCAGTGGCTTCAGCACGACAGTGCCCAACGATCTGAACGCCGTGACCGACGTGTTCGTTCGCATCCGCGAAAACGTGCCGTGCTCGAGCGGCAACGTGAACCTCGGCGCGGGAGTCCTGACGTCGGTGCTGTCGATCAACGGTTCGACCGGCGACGCGTTACGAACGGTCTCCGTCGCCGTCGGTTCGCCGATTTCCGTCTCGTTCGCCGCGCCGCCTCACGGACCGGCGCATCCGCGCTACGTCGCGTGGGTGTGGCCGGGACCGCCGTCGCGCTCGCTGCAGCTCGTCGTCGACGGATTCACGTTTGGCTGCACCACAGGGGCGACGCCGTTCATGCCGTTCGCGTTCCCGCAGCCGCTGCGGTGCCTGCGCGGCGGCCTTTCGCCGCTGGTGTGCATCGGCGTGACAGAGCTTCCGTCGCCGTCGCGAGCGCCGTGGACGGTGACGAAGCCGGGCGGCTTTGGCGCTCCTGCGACCTTCACGGTGCAGGGCATGATCGAGGACGACGGCTCGCCGAATCCCTTCCCGTTCAGCGTGACAAATGCCGTGGTGCTAAGTGTCCAGTGAGGCCGCGAGCGCGAACGTCCGCCGCCCTCCCGAGAACCCCATCCGGGACAGCGTGATCCAGAACGCACTGTCGAGTTGCTTGAGCTTGGGTTGCGTTACGGATTGGCGGAGCATGGCGAGTCGTTGGCGGAGCACCAGGTTCTCGAGCGCGAGGTCGGCGCGGGTGAGCAGAGCGGCACGAATGGCGATCAGGACGAAGCGAAGGAAGAGCATGTCGCGATCGTATCGCGGTAGCCTTCCCGCATCTGGGAACAGTTGATCAAGCTCGGCATCGTCATGGTTCGCCGTGAGGTCAGCGCGGACGGAGTTTTCAGGACGCACAGGCCCCGTTTGTTGAGTCGACGAATGTGCCGAAACCGAAATTGGCAGCAGTTGGACGGGAGCGGCAGCAGAAGTCGCTTCGGCAATCCGTGGCTCTAGCTCAGCCGTGCGAGCATTGGTCGGGTTTGCGCTACGGCGAGGTGTGAATAGTCGGGAGACCCTGAGATGAGCGGAATTAAGCGTGCCTCCGACGCGGCCATAGTCGTCGCGGCCATCATTATCATTGTTTCCGGAAGCGGCTCAGCGCAGATCACGCCTGCTCCGATACCGTACACGCTGCCGTCCAAGGCGCGGAGATTTGAGTGTGACTCGCTTCACTCAGCGACACGCAAATCGAGTCGGAGGTTTAACGAAACGGCACTCCGCTCGGTACCGTTTCCGGGACAAGATCCCTTCGGCGCATGTGAGGACACGAAGGTTGGGGTCCTGTTCTTTGGAGACTTGTCGAACGGAATGATTTACCGCTTTAACAAGGACCTCTCACCGGATGAGACAAAACCCTCGATTCCAGGTGTTGAGGGCGTGCAAGCCGGCCTTGCGTATGACCCCGTAGGCGACTCGCTTTGGGTACTTGATGGTCTGCAACGGACTATCCGAGAAGTGGACAAGAACGGCGGTGGTCCGACTGGCCGAACCCTAGGGCTCGACCCGGAACATAGTTCTGTTCCTGGTCCGATGACAATCGATCCTACTAATTCGGACTACCTGTGGTACGAGGATCTCGGAACTGACACGCTCGTTGAGATCCGGATTTCGACTGGGACGTTGACAGGCAGGATTATGCAAAACCCAAGCGGTTCGCCGGCCTTTGGAAATGGCATCTCCTGGGCGCCCGGCGGGAGTTTGGACGTGACGAGCTCCAGCGAATCTCCGGCGGCTCTTCAGATCTGGACGGGGAATCCATTGCGAAGTATGTGTGACCACTCGCTGGAGTTCTTACCGACGTCCGATATCGCCGCCGAAACGGGCGATCCGTTCGTCAACGAGTTCCAGTATTCCATCGACCCTGCTGCTCCTGGAGGGGGAACCGCCGAGGTCTGGTACGTTGTCGGAAACGCGACCAACACTATCTACGAGGTGGGCCCGATCGGACCTCGGCCGTCAAACATCCGGCGCTTCGGTGCTGGAAACGTCGGAATCGGCCACTTCTTGGATGGCGTTTTCCCGCGTGTGGGGTTCGACGGGATCCCGGTCGGTCCGGGGTCGCTCCCCGCAGGATGGACAACCTCGTCTCCGACCACGAACGGCGACTGGGGCGCACACGGATTCGCAAGGGCGAACTCTGCAGGCCAGGCAAACTTTAGTTCAGCGCTGTCGGTCGTGAAGGATGACTACCTTGACACGCCGTTGCTCAGCCTGCCGGCGGCAAATTTCTGCGGCAAGATCGAACTTCGTTTCTGGCATACATTTGACCTGGAGGCCGGCTTCGACGGCGTCGTCCTCGAGGCCTCGACCGACGGAGGAAAAACATTCGATAGCATCGCGCCTCTCGTGATCAAGAACGCGCCGACTGCCCGGATCTCATCAGACTTCGGTAGCCCGATCGCCGGTCGACTGGCCTGGACGGGTGGGGCGATCGGCGAGATGGAGGAAGTCAGGGTCGACCTTACCCCCCTTGCCGGCCGCGACGTGAAGATCCGTTGGCGCCATGCGGACGACAGTTCCAATGCAGGCGTCGGATATTACCTCGATAGCGTGAGCGTTGGCACGACGAGTGGTGTCGGTCTCACGAACGTGCTATTCGTAAACCGATCATCTGCCACCTCGACCGAGCATTTCGACAGCATTCCGTCAGGCGTCGGCTCCGTACCGGCGAACAGCGCCCCGACTTCGATGGTTTCGAGCGGCACCGAATCGGTCAAGGACGACTACCTGCGCACACCGTTGTTGGACCTCCGCGGCTCAGCTGAGATCAACTTTTTCCACTGGTTCGAACTGGAGAACGGCTTCGACGGTGGCATCGTGGAGCTATCTACTGACGGCGGCGCGAACTTTGCCCACGACCTCGGTCTGGATGCCGCCCAGAACGGCTACACCGGCGTGATCGCGACGAACTCCATGAGTCCAATCAGCGGCCGGGCGGCATGGACTGGCAGCAGTGTATCGTGGAAACGGGTACGACTCGCCGTGCCCCCGGACCTCCAAGTTCCGAACGCTGTAATTCGCTTCCGCCTCGCATGCGACGACGCGGTCGGCTCCACCGGCTGGTTTATCGACGATTTCAGTATCGGCGGGAACGATGGGACCGGGGGAAACGAAAGAGTGGTGGTTACCGCGCACGACCAACCGATAGCCGTGGACCTGGTGACCGCTCCATGCGGGCCTGCATCCAGTCGTTACGTCTTGTGGATCTGGACTGGTGTATCCATCGACCCACACGATCAGGTGGCGAGGGGAACCAATCTCGGATGCGCCGTGAACGCGACACCATTCAACGGCCCAGCCCCTTCGAACGCGCTTCGCTGTTTGAGCGGCGGGCTCCCTTCGAACGTGTGCGGCCTCGACTGGATCCGATTTTCTGCACCAGCGCGAGGGCCGTGGTCCCTCCGACGCGCGCAAGGGTACCCTGCCAGGACGATCACGCTCCAGGGAATCATCGAGGACGCCGCAGCGAGTAATGATGGTGGACTGCTCTACAGCATGACCAACGCGGTTCAGATTGACGTCCGGTAGTGAGGCAAGAACAACAACGAGGACGAGGACCATGAAAAGCACAGGCACACGGATATCGATCATACTGGCGGTACTTTTGGCGGGATTCTCGTGTTTGCTACTCCTCACCACGAATCTGCCTGCACAGAGTCGGGGCGTCATCCCGAAGCCACCCGTTCTGGACGCCTACCAGGCGCTCACAAACCTCACGCCCGTCACTGTCACCGGCATTGCCCGGGGGGCGTCGTCGGTCGACGTCTCAGGTCCTCGGGGCGTTTTCTCTGTTCCGGTGTCTCGCGGGCGGTTTGCGGCCCGAGTGCCATTGGCGCCGAACGGACTCAACCAGATCATGTTCACCTCTATTTCGCTTGCCGATTCGCCGTCATCGTCAGGCCTGCGTAGCGCCCCGACCCCCGCGGCGATCACGCAAGATACGCAGCCACCGAATCTCTTTATCGACTTCCCGGCGGACGGAGCGCACCTCACCAATGCGACGATTGACGTTGCAGGTCGAGTAGGCGATATGCTTAGCGGATTCATGGGACTCCAAGTATCCGTTAACGGCGTGGCCGCTGCAGTTGACGTTGGTATCGGGAACAATGGGACCTTCCTGGCGCGGGGCATTCCCCTCGTGCTCGACCATCCGAATGTACTGTCGGCTACCGCAACCGACGTTCTTGGGAACACTGTAGGCAAGCAAATCACGGTTACGCGGGCGGCGCCATCGGGCCCGCAGATGATGCTGGTTTCGGGAAATGGGCAGCGGGCTCCAGTCCGAACGCTTCTGTCAGATCCTATCGTCGTACGGGTGACCGAGGCCGACGGAGTGACACCCTTCCCGAACAAGATCGTGACTTTCCACGTCACCCGAAGCGATGGTCGCCTTAGCGCGGACGGAACCGGCGAGGGCTCGATGATTGTTGAGGTGCGGACGGACAGGAACGGCGTCGCTCAGGCCAGATGGAGAGTTGGATCCGATGCCGGCTGCGGTAATAACAGGATCGAGGTGACGAGCACGAGCATCAGCGGGACGACATTTTTTTGCGCTTCAACGCTACCGGGTCCGACGGCTCAAATCAATCTCGGATCCGGAAACAATCAGCGAGGCGAAGCTGGCCAGCGAGCACCGCTCCCGCTGCGCGCATGGGTGAGCGACGCTTGCAACGGAGTTGGCAACGTCCCGGTGACCTTCACGGTGACACGTGGTACGGGAAGAGTGAACGGTCTGGGTTCAGTGACGATTGCAACGGACGTCACCGGTCACGCCGAGGTTGGTTTCACATTGGGTCCAGAACCCGGGAACCAAGAGGTGGAAGCAAACTATCCAGGGAATCTGGGGCTTCCCGTTCGCTTCACGGCATTGGGCGTCGTTCGCACGGCGAACCGGCCAACGAGTTTCTCCGGACTCGTCATGGACAATGCGAATCAGCCGATTGGCGGGGCGTCATGTACGCTCAAGATCTCCGACGAGGAACTTTCCGTGTTTTCCCTCGAAAATGGCGCGTTCCGATTCGAAGACCTTCCCGTTGCCGGACCAGGCCATCTGCGGATCGACGGCCTGACGGCCGATCGACTCAACGGCGAGACGATCGCGCGTGACTCATTTCCGTTCTTAGAGTATCAGGTGGTCGTCATCCCTAACGCCGACAATTCCCTTCCCATGCCTGCCCTTCTGCCATTGCTGAATCGCGCCAACTTCGTGACGTTCGACAACTCCCATGATGTGGATCTTACGGTCGAAGGAATCGAAGGTCTCAGGATGACGGTCAAGGCCAATTCCATGACCCTTCCAAATGGGCGACGGCCAAGTCCGCGACACCCAGTCCCGATCGCTTTGAACGCCGTTCATCACGATTCCGTTCCTATGCCGATGCCGGATGGCGTAGCATCGCTTTTTGCATGGACGCTACAGCCGGCCGGCTCGCACTTCGACCCACCCATACAGATTACTTACCCCAATATGTCGGCGCTTCCGCCAGGAGCGAATGCGAATTTCCTGAGCTTCAATCACGGAACGAACCGCTTTGAGATCGTTGCAAGTGGGCACGTCGTCGAGGATGGATCCGTCATCCTCAGCGATCCCGGTGCCGGTCTCTCGACTGCTGGCTGGGGCGCCAACTGCCCGCCATACGCGGTTGTGGGCGATTGCATGCATTGCCCGCCCATCAGAAGTGAGATCGCGGGCGCAGCCGCGGATGGCGATAGCTGCGACCCTTGCGAAGCCGCGAGAAGATTACGAGACTTCGCGAATCGAATCGGCTCCGATTCGGCATCCTACCCGTTACACGCCCAAATCGCCTGCATTGCTGAAATCGCGTGTCGAGACCCTCAGTTGCAAGAAGACCCATTCATTCAAATGTTGCTTCGCGAACTCGCCGCGGCGAGGGATCCACAGGGAGGTGCACTCGTCCCCACTGGAATTCTCCCGTTTAGTATTGACGACTTCTGCGCTCGGCTACCACTTCGCGTCGTTCGAATACCACTGCCAGGCGGCGGAGGCTTCGAACTCACCAATGGCGACCTTTGCGCACTGTGCGGAGGGATGGGACACATTGCCTTTGAACTTGTGCCCAGGTTCGTACGATATTGTGGGAAAATCAACCCAAGTACTCACCAACGTTTCTTGGAAGAGGCAGTAGCCCGCTGCTTCGCTGATGAAAATGCAGTTCCCGGGCTTTCGCCAATTCCCAGGGCGATCGCAGAAGACCTTGTGCCACGTGGAATCGCCTGGTTCCGCGATTATTTTGCCCGAGCTGTCTGCCCCGCACTGAGGGTTGTGGGAGCGACGAATGTGCTTGGAGGAACTGGCCCGTGCTCGGAAGGGGGTTTTCCAACGGCTCCCCCTCCACTTACCCAAAAGGCGCTCTTCAGCCCGGCGCTGGCTCGCCTCGGGAGTTTGCGAATTGATGTGGGACAGGTGTTTTTTCTTGAAGAAGGGAACTCCGTTCAGTTGAGAGTGACGCAAGTTTTGGACAACGGTTCAGTAGTTGACGTTACGGACTCTTCCAGTGGAACAGAGTATTTTCAGCCGTGGGGGGACGAGATCGCGACCGCGTCGCCTTCGGGCTTAGTAACTGCTCATCGGACGCCCCTTCCACATGTGTCGATGCGGTTTCCTTTTTCCGTTCTCGTGATCAACGGTAACGACGCTGGCTGGGCTCAGTTTGCGATCGAGGCTGTTGACAGCGACGGCGATCAGATCGTGGACAGCTTCGAGAACGCGGTCGGGCTAGATCCTGGCGTACCTAACTACTTGACCTCGGATTTGGATGATGACGGGCTCTCCGACTGGATTGAGACGATGATTGGTACTTCGCCCCTGATCGCGGACAGCGATGGAGACGGAGTTTCTGACGGCCGTGAGGTCCTCGAGGGTTCCGATCCTCAAGATCCGTTTTCAGCCAGCGTTCAGCTTGATGATTCTTGGATCGCCCGGATCGGAGGCCAATCAACGCAGGTTGGCGGAGACGGATCGGTAAGCCTTTCGAACATCGCGGCGCCTGATGCGTTCGGTGCAGGTGGGCCCGGAACGCCTCCCGACTTTCTGAGCGACGAGTTCCTGCGGCTCGTGGCTACGAACAACGACGGGTGTCGAACTCGCTTTGCATTCAGTCAACCGTTCCAGATCCGCCAGGGTGAGACTTTCGTTGCAAGGAATCTCGCATTTACCGAGTCGGCGGCCGTTTTTCCGAGGTCACTTCAGCTTCAGGCAAATCCCGTCGTGATTGAAGTGAGACAGTCGACACAGCTCACGACTCTGGCGACGCTCGGGGACAATTCAGTCGTCGACGTAACTGCGCGCCACCGTTGGACGGTTTACCGGACGAGCAATCCCGCCGTGGCACTGGTGGGTCCGGATGGGCTTGTGACCGGAAGGCGTGTCGGGCCCGCTTTCATCACGGCGGTGAACGACGGCGCGACAGCGACACGGCGAATCGAGGTTACGCGACAGATTCGAATGACCACGGTCGAGGGATTTGTTCAGCGTGAGGACGGGACGCGAGTCGCAGGCGCGCAGGTTACCACTGCGCTCGGGGGCTCCGCCTCGAGTGACAGTACAGGCTTTTTCTCGATCGCGATGCTCCCCGTCTCTGCTGAAGTCCCGGTTGTGACAGTGACGGCGTGCGCATCCGTAGCAGGCGGGATGGGATGCGGCACAGCGGTCGGGATTCCCATTTTCCGTGGCGGCATCACGGATGTTGGTGTCATCACGATCATCAGGCCACACACAGGACCGATCTTTCCAGGTCCGCAGTTCCAAGTGGAAACGACAGCCGAGTCTGTGGTCGTTGGGGATCTGAACGGAGACGGACGATCGGACGTTGCGGCAGCGAGTGCCGGCGGGATATCAATCCTTTTGGGCAACGGGGACGGGACTTTCCAGGCTCGGCGGACATTTCCTGCGGGTACGGAACCGTCCTCGCTTGTTTTCGGTGACCTCGACGGGGACGGTCACCTTGACATCGCAGTGGCAAACTCCGGCAGCGACGACGTTTCGATACTAGTGGGTAACGGGGATGGGACTTTCCGGGTACAGCGGACATTCGCCGTAGGATTCAGGCCGGTCGCCGTCGCCATCGGTGATTTGGACGCAGACGGCCGTCTCGATCTCGTGGTGGCGAACGTTTTCGGCGACAACGTTTCGATCCTCTTGGGTAACGGGAATGGGACTTTCCAGGGACGAACTTTCATGGCGCAGAGGAGATTCGGGCTCGGTTCCAATCCCAGCGCCGTCGCCCTCAGTGACCTCAACGCAGACAATCGTCTCGATTTGGTTGTCGCGATCCTTGGCAACATCTCGGTTCTTCTGGGCAACGGCGATGGGACTTTCCAGCAGCAAACGACGTTCCCGGCCGGTTTCACTGGGTCCATCGCGGTCGGTGACCTCAACGCGGACGACCGTCTCGATCTGGCTGTGGCGATCTTTGACAGCGTCTCGGTTCTCCTGGGCAACGGGGACGGGACGTTCCAGGCGCCAAGGACGTTTCCGGTGGGCTCAAGCGGCCGCTCCCTCGCTGCGGGTCACCTAGACGCCGACGGTCGCGTCGATTTCGTGGTGGCCGCCTCTAATACCGTCTCGGTCCTCCTGGGCAATGGAGACGG
>JACOTG010000061.1 GCA_016178505.1 Planctomycetota bacterium | reverse complement strand
GCGACTTCACGTCTCCGTTGGAAGCGGAAGTCAGCAGCGAGTTGATCGACTGCATGAGCTCGACGTCGCGACTCGCCGCGGCCGTCGGGGTCGTCAACGCGGTCTTGGCCTCAATGTTTGATGGGTCGGTTGCTGCGGCCGCGCGATACTCGGCCTGCGCGTCGTCGATGTGACCGGTGAGCATCAGGCAGCGCGCGCGGCCGAGGTGTGCCTTCACGGCGAGATCGGTCGGTACGCCCGGCGTTGCGGCGAGCGCGGCGTACGCCTTCGCGGCGGCGTCGAAGTCGCGGAGCGCCGTCTCCTGGTACCACGCTCGATAGAACGCCGCGTCCGAGTCCGAGACCTGCGCGTGCGCCGTTGCGGTCACGAAGAGCGCGAGCGCGAGAATGAGCCACCGCATCGTCGACCTCCTTCGGGGCCGGTGATTCGGCCCACGCGCATTCAACGACATTCGGGGCGCAAACCTTCGTCCCGAAGTTGTCACGATCTCCCGTCGCCAGTCTCGAGGCGATAGCCGATGCCGTGCACGGTCACGAGCCAGCGCGGGCTCGCCGGGTCGATCTCGATCTTTCGCCGCAAGCGCGCGACGTGGTTGTCGAGCGTGCGCGTCGTGTCTTGCGGGCCGAGGCCCCACAAGTCGCGCAGGATCTCGGCGCGCTCGACCGCCCGACCTCTTCGCGCGAGCAGGTAACGGAGCAAGTCCATCTCGATCGGCGTGATCTCCTCCTCGCGATCGGGGTGCGTCGCGCGCCTCGCCGCGAGGTCGACGACGACGCGCCCGAGACGCAGCGGCTCGCTCGCGGGCTTGCCCGCGCGCCGGAGCACCGCTTCGATGCGCGCGCGCAGCGCCGCGAGCCCGAACGGCTTCGTCACGTAGTCGTCCGCGCCGAGCCCGAGCCCCATCACGACGTCCGTCTCCTGCCCGCGCGCGGTGAGGCAGATGACCGGCACGCCGTCCTTCCGCGCCCGCATCGCGCGCAAGACCTCGAGCCCGTCGACGTCCGGCAGCGTGAGGTCGAGCAGCACGAGGTCGTGCGCGCCGTCGCGAATTGCCGCGAGCGCCTTCTTCCCTTCGCCGAGCGTCGTGACCGCGTAGCCGTCGTGCTCGAGGTTGAAGCGCAGGCCGCGCGCGAGATCCGCGTCGTCCTCGACGAGCAAGAGGCGCGCTTTCATTCGGCGTCTCCCGCCGAGGGAATGGAAATCGTGAACGCGGCGCCGCCGCCCTCGCGGTTCTCGCCGCGCGCCGCGCCGCCGTGCACTTGCGCGATCTCGCGGACGAGCGCGAGGCCGAGCCCCGCGCAGCGCGACTTGGCGTCGGCCCCGCGCGTGAAGCGCTCGAAGAGCCGCGCGCGCCCGGCGTCGTCGGCGGGCAAGCCCGGCCCGCGATCGAGCACCTGCACTTCGATGCAACCGTTCCGCGCAATCGCACGCGCCTCGACGACCCCGCCCGACGCGGCGTGACCGAGCGCGTTCTCGAGCAAGTTCGCCACCGCGCCGCGCAGCGCCGCCTCGTCGCCAATCACCTCGAGCGGCGCGCCGTCCGTCGCGACGTCGAGGCGCACGCCGGCCTTGGTGAGGAGCGGACGGTGCGCCTCGGCGACGTCGCGCACGACGCGCGCGAGGTCGACGCGCCGCCGCTCGAACGCGCCGTTCGCCGACGCGCGCGACAGGTCCAGCACCTTCGCGACGAGATCCGACAGCCGCTCGGCCTCGCGCGCCGCGATGCCCGCGAACTCGCGCGCTTGCGTCGCGTCCGACACGCGGCCGTCCGCGAGCGTTTCCGCATACATGCGAATGAGCGTGAGCGGCGTCCGCAGATCGTGGCCCACGCGAGCGACGAACTCGGAGCGCGCGAACGCCGCGTCCGCCTCGCGTCGTGCGGCACGCAGCGTCAGCCACAGCGCGGCGCCGCCGCCGACGATCAACGCCCCAAGCGCGGCCACGACGAGCATCGAACGCCGCGTCGCCTCGGCATCCACCTCGCTTCGCGCGATCGACGCGACCACGCGAACGCCCGCGACGGGCGCCGCGACTTCCTCGACGATGCCGTCGACGGTCGCGTTTTCTCTGAGAAATGCAACGCCGCTCGGCGGAGCCGGCGCCGCGTCTTCCGCAACGAGCAAGCCGCCGTCCGCGGACGGAGTCCACGCGACCAGTCGATCACCGGCGATGCGCGCGCCCGCTCGCGGCTCGTCCGCGTTCGGCAAGAGCGGCCGCAGTCGCTCGATCGTCGCGATCTCCGCACGCCGCTCGTCGACGGCTCCGAGCTTCGCCTCTCCGAGGAGGCCGAGCACGATCGCGTCGTCGCCGGCTCCGAGATGAAGCAGGAGATCGTCGCGCAGCGTCTCGTCGGGCGGTTGCACGAGAGCGCGCGCGACGAGGGCTTCGCGCGCGTCGCGACGATCCGCAGGCAACACGTCGAGAAACGCGGCGTTCTCCTTCGCCGCTTCGTCGCCCTGCCCGGCGCGTCGCTTCAGCGCGGCGAGGCGAAAATGCGCGAGCGCCCGACAGATCTCGTCGCGCTCGTCGCGGGCCGCGACGCGATAGAGGCCCTCGGCGCGCGCGACGTCGCGATCCTGCGCCTCCGCGCGCTCGGCCTCGGCGAGATAGAAGTCGCCCTCGGGGTCACGGCCGCGCACGGTCTCGAGCGCGCGAATGGACTGCGGCTCCGCTGGCGAGACGAAGTGGCGGTCGGCGTCCAGGACCGCGGTGGGCTTGCCCGTCGCCGCTTCGCTCGTGAGTCGCGCGGCCGCCGAAGCGAGGATTCCCGCGCCTTCGCGGGCGAGGCCTTCGAGCCGCGCACGCGCAGCGCGCTCGGACGTGGCGCGCTCGGTCGCCGCCATCCGCACGCCGAGCACGACGAGCCCCGACGCGGCGACCACGAACAGAGCCGCGGGAAGGAACCGAACGGGGGACTTGCGGCGAGCGTCTTCCACCGGCGGCGATTGTATCCCTGGCGGTCGTCGCTTCGGGTAACGAAGACGTATCGTTCGCGGGAGGCACCGGCGATCATCGTCGAAGCGTACGAAGGCGTATCGTTCGCGGGGATGGGCGGTGTAAAAGAGGGAACGCCGGAGGCTAGAAATGCTCACCACGCTCGCCCTCGTCTTTGCGCTCGCGCAGAGTTCGCCGCCCGTCGACGTGACGCTTACGAGCGCCGATGGCAAAGCCGTGAAGCTCTCCGACTACCGCGGAAAGCAGCCCGTCGTTCTCCTCTTCATGCGGGGCTTCACCGGCGAGTTCGCCTGCTTCTTCTGCAGCAAGCAAACGCTCGATTACGCGTCGGGCTACGAGCAGATCCGCGGAGCCGGCGCCGAAGTGCTGCTGATCCTTCCTGGCGCGAAGGACGTGCGCGGCTACCTGCAAGCCGTCGCCACGAACGAAAAGGTGAGCGCGCCCGCCGACTTCACGGTGCCGTTCCCCGTCCTCCTCGACACGGACTTCTCGGCGTGTCGCGCGTTCGGCGTCCCGTTCGACGCCGCCGCGGCAAGCCTGGCGATGTTCCCGGTGAGCGAGCCGGCGACGATCGTCATCGGCAAGGACGGCTCGATCGTCTACGCCTTCCACGGCAAGAATCCGTCCCAGCGACCGAGCGCAGAGGCGGTCCTTTCGGTGCTGAAAGGAAGCGCGCCGAAAGCGCCGAGCGCGTCGGCGTCACCCGCTCCCGCCAAGCCGACGCTCGATTGGGTCGCGTACGACGTCGGGATGAAGTCCGCGAAGGAAGCGAAGAAGCCGATTCTCCTCGAGTTCTTCGCCGACTGGTGAGGCGTCTGCAAGCAGATGGATGCCGGGGTGTATCCACAAGAGGCCGTGCGAGAGATCGCGAAGTCGTTCGTTTGCATCCGCGTCGAGCACGACACGAATCCGGACCTCGTGAAGCGCTACTCGGTCGGCGCGCTCACGGACATTCGACTCCTCGATCCCGAAGGGAAACAGTTGGAGAAGCTCGTCGGGTTCACGAGCCCGACGCGTCTCGTCGAACGCGGCCACGCCGTCCTCGATCGACTCGCAGGCAAGACGAGCACGGGCACGTGCGCTGGTCGCGCACAACGGGAGCGAATCGAAGCCACGCCGGAGTACGTCGAAAGCGCGGTGAAGCGCGGCGTCGCCTACTTGTCGGCCGCCGCTCGAAAGGGCTGGGGCGAGTCGGCGCCGGGTCTCGGCCCCGAGCCGATCGTGCTGTTCGCGTGGGCCTCGGCCGGGTTGCGCGAGGACGATGCCGACGTCGATCCGCTGCTGCGAACGGTCTCGAGCGCGCCCCTCGCGTCGACGTATCAAGCCGCGTTCGAGGCGCTCGCGCTCGCGCGCCTCGATGCGAAGCGATGGCACGAGCGGCTCCAGGCGATTGCGCGATTCCTCGTCGAGAGCCAGCTCGCGAACGGCCAGTGGACCTACGGCCCGACGAGCGGCGCGCCGCCGAAGCTCGGCGACAACTCGAACACGGCGTACGCGATCCTCGGGCTCGCCGCGTGTCGGCAGGCGGGCGTCGACGTCCCGCGAGGCGCGGCCGAGCGCGCGGATGCGTGGTGGCGGTCGTCACAAAACGGCGACGGCGGCTGGGGCTATCGCGCCGATCGCGAGGCGGACAGCTACGCGAGCATGACCGAGAGTGGCATCTCGAGCCTTCTGCTCAGTCGCCGGATTCTTGCGCGCGAGTCCACGGCAGATGCGACGCTCGAACGCGCGAACGCGTGGCTGGCCGCGCACTACTCGGTCGTCGTGAACGATCGCAGCGCCTATCAGCAAGGACGGCGTCTCTATCATCTCTATGCGCTCGAGCGAGTGGCCTCGCTCTCTGCAGCGAACATGCTCGCGGGCCACGACTGGTTTGGCGACGGCGCCGACACTCTCTTCGGCGACCAGCGCGACGACGGAAGCTGGGACGACGGCGCGGACACGCCGATCTCGAACACGGCGTTCGCGATCCTCTTCCTCACCCGGTCGTCAGCCGCACTGCGATAGAGCACGGGGAGTTCGGCAGGGTGCGCGGCAACCGCGAGCTAACTGGGAAAAAGGATCCTGGCTCCGTACGCGTCAGTTATGGGGCGAGGTGGTACAAAGATCGGCCACAGGAAGGTGCAACGATGAAGTGGATCACCCGCGAGCACGTGAAGGTCGATCGGGTCGCGTGCGCCTGGCTCATCAAGAAGTTCGTCGATCCCGCGGCGGAGTTCATCTTCGTCCAGCGCGACGACGTGCAGACCGTCGGCCGCGAGAAGGGCGCGACGGCGTTCGACATCGACGGAACGGAGCTGGGGCATCACGGGAAGAAATGCTCGTTCGAGGCGATCCTCGAGAAGCACGGCCTGTGGCGCGATCCGGCGCTCGTGCTGCTCGCCCGCATCGTGAACGGCGCCGACACGGACAACTCGCTCTACCACCAGCCCGAGTCCGCGGGGCTGAAAGCGGTCGCGGAAGGCTTCCGTCACCTCGCCCTCGGCGACGACAACGCGATCGTCGCGGCCGAGTCCATCGTTTACGACGCGCTCTACGCGTACTGTCTCGGCATGGTCAAAGCAGGGCGGCCGCTCGGCGAAGCACGCGCCTGACCCGGTCCTGACGTCGTGACGCTCACGCGCGACGGCCGCCTTCTCTTCGCCACGCGAATCGTGCGGCTCTTCGCTTACGGCTTCGTCTCGGTCGTGCTCGGGCTCTACCTCGCGGCACTCGGTTTCTCCGAGGCACGCATCGGGCTTCTTCTCACGCTCACACTCGTCGGCGACACGGCGATCTCGCTCTGGCTGTCGACGCGCGCGGATCGCCTCGGCCGCAAGCGCATGCTGCTCGTCGGCGCGGTGCTGATGGCGGCGGCAGGGGCCGTCTTCGCGACCTCGGACGCATTCGTCGTGCTCCTCCTCGCGGCGACGATCGGCGTCATCAGCCCGAGCGGAAACGAGGTCGGGCCATTCCTCGCGATCGAGCAAGCGGCGCTCAGCGAGACGGTGCCCGGCGCGCGCCGAACGGCGGTCTTCGCGTGGTACGGGTTGGCGGGCTCGATGGCGACGGCCCTCGGCGCGCTCGCGGCGGGCGTCGCCGCGGCGATCGGAAAGCACCTCGGCGCGAGCGACGCGGCGAGCTATCGCGCGGTGCTGCTCGGATACGCGCTCTTCGGCGTGGCGCTCGCCGCGATGTTCACCCGACTGTCGCCGGCGGTCGAAGTGGCCGCGCCGGCAACGCGAAGCGCGCTCGGGCTGCACCGCTCCCGCGGCGTGGTGCTGCGCCTCGCGTCGCTCTTCGCGCTCGACGCGTTCGCCGGCGGCTTCATCGTGCAAAGCCTCATCGCGTATTGGTTCCGCGTGCGCCACGGCGCGGACGACTTGACGCTCGGTGCGATCTTCTTCGCGTCGAATGCGCTCGGCGGGCTCTCGCTGCTCGCGGCGTCGCGGCTGGCCGCGCGTTTCGGGCTCGTGAACACGATGGTCTTCACGCATCTGCCGTCGAACGTGCTGCTCGTGCTGGTGCCGCTGATGCCGACGCTGCCGCTCGCGATTGCGGCGTGGGTCGCGCGCTCGTCGATCTCGCAGATGGACGTGCCGACGCGCCAGTCGTACGTCATGGCCGTGACCGCACCGGACGAGCGGGCGGCCGCAGCCGGCGTCACCGGCGTCGCTCGCACGATCGGCGCCTCTGCGTCGCCGGCGCTCACGGGAATCTTCCTCGGCAACCCCGCGTGGCTTGCCACGCCGTTCGTTCTCGCGGGTATGCTCAAGATCGTCTATGACCTGCTCCTCCTCGCGAGCTTCCGCCACGTGAAGCCGCCGGAGGAGCGATGAAACGAGGAGTGAAAAGATGAGATTCGCAAGGCTGCTGCTGTTCATCGGAATGACCGCGCCGGCGTTCGGTGCGGGCAAGATCGACACCGCGAAGATCGACGAGATCACCGGCGCGAAGGGGACGCTGAACGAAGCCGAGGGGGTCTTCAAGGTCACGTTCCCGCGAGCGGACGTGAAGGTCACCATCGACGGCAACGCGTTCGCGCCGTTCATGGGCCTCACGAGCTGGGCTGCGTTCCAGGCCGGCACGAAGTCCGAAGCGATGGTCATGGGTGACCTCGTTCTCTTCCAGGACGAGGTGAACCCCGTGATGTCCGCTGCACTCGACGCGGGGCTCACGGTCACCGCACTGCACAACCACTTCCTCTACGACGATCCAAGAGTCTTCTTCATGCACATCGGCGGCGAGGGCACGACGGCGGCGCTCGCGACCGGCGTGCGAAAGGCGCTCGATCAAGTGAAGGCGGTTCGCGCCGCGAGCCCGGAGCCGCGGCGGTCTTCCGGTAGTCCACCGGTCGCCGAGAAGAGCACCGTCACCGGAAAACCGCTCGAAGACGTCCTTGGCGGGAAGGCGCAGACCAAGGATGGCATGTCGAAGTTCGTCTTCGGACGCACGGTCAAGGCGTCGTGCGGCTGCGACGTCGGCAAGGAGATGGGGATCAACACGTGGGCTGCGTTCGCCGGCGCCGACGACCACGCGATCGTCTGCGGCGATTTCGTCTGCGTCGCGGGCGAGCTGCAAGGCGTGTTGAAGGCGCTTCGTGCCGGCGGGGTGAACGTCGTCGCGATCCACAACCACATGGCCGACGAGGACCCGCGCCTGATCTTCCTCCACTACTGGGGGCCAAAACGGTGCGTTCCGCTCTCAATGTGAAGTGACCGCAGCGACGATTGACTAGACGCGGTTCGCCGACGATGATTCGGCCCATGCGAACCACCGCCAGCCACCGAGATCATCGACATCACGACCCGAACCGGGTCGGCTGACGGCGGAATCTCGCAGAGAAGAACGCCATCGACGCCGGCCCCGAGCCGGCGTCTTTCGTTGGGGCGCCGGCAGGGAGTCGCGAAACCTAAGGAGCCCTGAATGGCGACGAGAACCGAACGCGAGGGGTTGCGCCTCGCGCTTCCGAAAGGCCGAATGCAGGAGGGCGTGTTCGCTCTCCTCGCGGACGCCGGCATCCACGTCCGCGCGTCGCTTCGCGGTTATCGGCCGACGCTTTCGCTCCCCGGCGTCGAGACGAAGATCCTGAAGCCGCAGACCATCGTCGAGATGCTGCACCTCGGCACGCGCGACGTCGGTTTCGCCGGCGCGGATTGGGTCGCGGAGCTCGATGCTCGCATCGAGACCGTCCTCGACACCGGAATGGACCCGGTGCGGCTCGTCGCGGCGGCGCCGTCGGCGCTGCTCGCGGGCGGGCGACTTCCCGATCGGCCGCTCGTCATCGCGTCCGAGTACGAGCGCCTGACCCGACAGTGGATCGCGACGCGCAAGCTGCGAGCGACGTTCGTGCGCAGCTACGGCGCGACCGAGGTCTTCCCGCCCGAAGACGCCGACTGCATCGTCGACAACACGGCGACCGGATCGACGCTTCGCGAGAACGGCCTCGAAATCGTGGACGAGCTGATGACGTCGTCGACGCGGCTTTATGCGAGCGCGGCTGCGCTCGCGGATTCGGCGCGTCGCGAGGCGATCGATCGCATCGTGCTTCTCGCTCGATCGGTCCTCGAGGCGCGCCGCCGAGTGATGCTGGAGGTGAACGTGTCGCCAGAGAATCTCGAAGCCGTGGTGGCTGCGCTGCCGTGCATGCGCGAGCCCACGATCTCACCGCTGCACGGAAACGCCGGGTACGCAGTGAAAGCGGCGGTGCCGCGCGCGGACCTCGTGCGCGTCATCCCCGCGATCAAGGCCTGTGGAGGCACGGACGTGGTCGTCACCGCGCTCGCGCAGATCGTGCCATGAAGCCACTACCGAAGAAGCCTTCGCTGATGGTCGAAGCGCTGGCGGCCTATCGCATCCCGCGGCCGACGGGGCCGATCGATCTTCGCCTCGACGGAAACGAAGGTCGGGGTCCGACGACCGCGATCCTCGATGCGCTCGGGCGCGGCGGCATGGAACTTTTGCGCCGCTACCCGGATCCCGCGCCGCTCGAAGCGCAGCTCGCCGCGCGCCTCAACGTGAAGCCGGCGCAGGTGCTCGTCACCGCGGGCGCCGACGACGCGCTCGATCGTGTCTGCCGCGTGACGCTCGGGCCGGCGCGCGAGATCGTGCTGCCGACGCCGACGTTCGAGATGATCTCTCGTTACGCAAAACTGGCGGGAGCCGGAGTCGTGCCCGTTCAATGGTCGTCGGGCGCGTACCCGCTCGACTCCGTGCTGAAGCGCATCACCGCGAACACGGCGCTCGTTGCCGTCGTCAGCCCGAACAATCCGACGGGCGCGGTCGCGTGCGCGAAGGACCTCGAGCAGCTCGGTCGCGCGGCGCGGCACGCATGGATCCTCGCGGATCTCGCGTACGCGGAGTTCGCAGACGAAGACCTCACGCTCGCGGCGCTGGCGCTGCCGAACGCCGTCGTCGTGCGCAGCTTGTCGAAGGCTTGGGGGCTCGCCGGATTGCGCGTCGGTTTCGCGGTCGGGCCCGAGTCGATCATCGGCGCCATGCGCGCGGCGGGTGGGCCGTACGCGGTGTCCGGCCCGTCGCTCGCGTTCGCGGGCCTGCGGCTCGAGGGTGACGCGGGCGAGGTGCGGTCGTACGTCGAGCGCATTCGCGTGGAGCGAGTCGCGCTCGAATCGCGACTGCGCGCGCTCGGCGCCGATCCACGGCCGTCGCAAGCGAACTTCGTGCTCGCGCGCTTTGCGGACGCGGAGTGGGTGCGCGATGCGCTCGCGGGCCTCGGCATCGCCGTGCGACTCTTCGAGGGAAAGATCGAGCTCGAGCGCTGCATCCGCATCACGTGTCCGGGAAACGAGGCGTCGTTCGATCGCCTCATCGCGGCGCTCGAGGCGACGCTTGCGCCCGAGGCGGTGCTCCTCGACCTCGACGGCGTGCTCGCCGACGTGTCGAAGTCGTACCGCCGGGCGGTCCTCGCGACGGCCGAGGCGTTCGGCGTGAAGGTCGAGCCGCGCGACGTCGCGGCCGCGAAAGCCGAGGGCGGCAACAACAACGATTGGGTGCTCACCCAGCGACTGCTGGGACGGCGCGGCGTGACGGCGTCGCTCGACGACGTGACGAAGCGCTTCGAGACCATCTACCAAGGCGCGCCGGGAAAGCCGGGACTGCGCGAGAACGAGACTCTGATTCCGAATCGCGATCTCCTGGCGAAGCTCGCGTTGCGCCGGCCGCTTGGCCTCGTCACGGGACGACCGAGCGAAGACGCGGATCGGTTTCTCCGCGAGCGCGGCATTCGCGATCTGTTACGCGCGATCGTCACGTTCGAGGACGGTCCCGGAAAGCCGGATCCTGCGCCGGTGCGCCTCGCGCTGGAGCGCCTGGGCGTGAAGCGCGCGTGGATGGTCGGCGACAACCCCGATGACGTGCGAGCCGCGCGCGCGGCGGGCGTGGTGCCGATCGGAGTGGTCGCGCCGGGTGACGATCACGATTCCGCGGCAGCGACTCTGCGCGACGCGGGCGCGGCGCGAATCGTCGACGGACTGGCCGCGCTCGAAAAACTGCTTCGATGA
Organism: Planctomycetota bacterium; assembly: GCA_016178505.1. Taxonomy (GTDB): domain Bacteria; phylum Planctomycetota; class JACOTG01; order JACOTG01; family JACOTG01; genus JACOTG01. Next base: position 2,567 of record JACOTG010000061.1, on the reverse strand, counting down.
CGCCGCGCCGCGCGAAGATCGAGCGAAAGACGACCGAGACCGAGATTGCGCTTTCGCTCGACCTCGACGGCACGGGACGCGCCACGGTGAGCACGGGGATCGGCTTTCTCGATCACCTGCTGACCGCGCTCGCGAAGCACGCTCGCTTCGATCTCGAGCTTCGATGTCGAGGCGATCTGCACGTCGACGACCACCACACGGCGGAGGACTGCGCGCTGGCTCTCGGCGCCGCACTCGACCGAGCGCTCGGCGACCGTCGCGGGATCGCGCGATTCGCGTTCGCGTTCGCGCCGCTCGACGAAGCGCTCGCCCGAGTCGTCGTCGATTTGTCGGGCCGACCGTTCGCGGCCGTCGACCTGGGATTGCGTCGCGATGCGATCGGTGGGCTCTCCTGCGAGAACGTCGCGCACGTCATGCAGTCGCTCGCGATCGCGTCCCGACTGACGCTGCACGCGAGCGTGCTTTGCGGCGACAACGATCACCATCGCGCCGAGACCGCGTTCAAGGCGCTCGCGCTCGCGCTCCGACGCGCCGTTCTTCGCGACGGAAGCGCCGACGTGCCGAGCACGAAGGGAGTGCTTTGACTCGCGACGTGCTCGTCGTCCGCACGGGCACCGCAAACCTGGCGTCGATGCTCGCGGGACTTCGTCGTGCGGGAGCGGCGCCTGCGCTCACCGAGGATCCCGACGCGGTGCGCGCGGCCGAGCGCGTCGTCCTCCCCGGCGTCGGCGCGTTCGCGGCCGCGATGCTGGAGCTCGATGCGACGGGCGTCGCGAGCGCGCTCGCGGATCGCGTGCGCGCGGGACGCGCGACGCTCGCCGTGTGCCTCGGCCTGCAACTCCTCGGCGAGGCGAGCGAGGAAAGCCCGGGCGCGCGCGGCCTCGGCGTGCTCGCCGGCACGGCGCGACGATTTCCCGAGAGCGTGCGCGTGCCGCAAATGGGATGGAATCGCGTGGAGCCGGATGCCGGTTGCCGAGTCCTGACGGCGGGCGACGCGTACTTCGCGAACTCGTATCGCCTCGTCGATGCCCCGCGCGGGTGGCTTGTCGCGACGTCGGACCACGGCGGTCGATTCGTTGCCGCCCTCGAGCGCGGCCGCGTCCTCGCGTGCCAATTCCACCCCGAGCTGTCGGGCGCGTGGGGCCTCGATCTCTTGCGGCGTTGGCTCACATGCTGAAGCGCCGGCCAAACTCGCGACGGGTCGTGCGTCACCAGTGGGTCGCATGTTGAAACGTCGACCAAACTCGCGGAGTGTCCTGGGCCTCTGGTGGCTCGCATGCTGAAACGCCGAACGATGTCGCGGAGGGTCCTCCTTCGCAGGCGGGACGCATGTTGAAGCGCCGGATTATTCCGTGCCTCGACGTTCGCGACGGGCGCGTCGTGAAGGGCGTGCGCTTCGCGGGGCTTCGCGACGTCGGAGATCCCGCGGAGCGGGCGGCTGCGTACGAGGCGCAAGGCGCGGACGAGATCGTCGTCCTCGACGTGTCGGCGACGCCCGAGGGACGCGGAACGCAGCTCGAGGTCGTGCGTCGCGTGCGCGAGCGGCTCGCGATTCCTCTGACGGTCGGAGGCGGCGTTCGCTCGCTCGACGACGCGTCGGCACTTCTCGACGCGGGCGCGGACAAGGTCTCCGTGAACACGGCGGCGGTAGAGCGGCCCGAGCTTCTCGAAGAGATCGCAACGCGGCTCGGAAGTCAGTGCGCGATCCTCGCGCTCGACGCGGCAACATCGCGCGAGGGGCAATGGGAGGTCGTCGTCCGCTCGGGCTCCGAGCGCACCGGTCGTGACGCGATCGAATGGGCACGCGAGGCCGCCCGGCGCGGCGCCGGCGAAATCCTGCTCACGAGCTTCGACCGCGACGGCACGCGCTCGGGCTACGACCTCGCGCTCGTTCGAGCAGTCTCGGCCGCCGTGCGCGTGCCCGTGATCGCCTCGGGCGGCGCGGCATCACCCGAGCATCTGCTCGACGCGCTCGAGGCCGGCGCCGATGCGGTGCTCGCCGCGTCGATCTTCCACGACGGCGAGTGGACGGTCGAATCGGTGAAGCGATTCCTCCACGAGCGAGGCGCACGGGTGCGCATCTGATTCGACGAATCTCTCCAGGCGCGCTGTTGATCGGGACGCCAAAGAGCGGATGATTTCGTCCTTACATGATCGAACTCCCCTCGTCGAGGCGAGAATGTTGCCGCGAGTACTGAGCACATGATCATCCCGTCGATCGATCTCATGCGCGGCCACGCCGTGCAGCTCGTCGGCGGGCGCGAGAAGGTGCTCGACGCGGGTGACCCGCGACCGATCGCCGAGCGCTTCGCGCTTGCGGGCGAGATCGCGGTCGTCGACCTCGACGCGGCGCTCGGCCACGGCTCGAACACGGCGACGATTCGCGACCTCCTCCGGATGGCGCCGTGCCGCGTGGGCGGCGGAGTGCGCAGCGTGGAGGCGGCGCTCGAGTGGCTCGACGCGGGAGCGACGCGCGTCGTCCTCGGCACCGCGGCGACGCCAGAGGTGCTCGAGAAATTGCCGCGCGATCGCGTGATCGCCGCGCTCGACGCGATCGACGGCGAAGT
>JACOTG010000060.1 GCA_016178505.1 Planctomycetota bacterium | reverse complement strand
TGAGCCGAGGAAACCTCGAGGTGCGCGCCGACGTCACGGCTCGGGACGAAGTGGGCAGCTTGTCGCTCGCCTTCAACCAGATGACCGACGAGCTCCGCGAGCGCATGCGCGATCTTCAAGTTCTCACGACCGGCATCCAATCGCTCTCGTCGGAATTGGAGCCCGCCAAGATCGTGGAGGTCGCGTGTCGCGCGTTCCAGAAGCTCGCCCGGCCGTCGACCGTCGCCGTCGTCCTCCAATCCCGAGGCGGCGCCGATTTCCAACTCTTGGGCGGCTGTGCGCGGTCGAGCGCGCCTCCGGCGGATGGCGCGGTCGACCCGGGGCGCAAGCTCAGCCCCTCCGTCTACCCCGCGAAGAGCCGGGTCCTCGAGACGGTCCTCAAGACCGGCGAGCCCTTCCTCGAATCGCCGCTGACGGACGGTTCCCTCGGACCCGACGAGCGAGAAGCGCTCGCCGCGGCCGCCGGTGACGCGCTGCTCGCGCTCCCCCTCAAGCTCTCGGGCGAAACTCGCGGCTGCGTCATCCTCGTCTATGCGCACGGCGAATCGCCGCCGGCCGCGACGGACCGCGAGGTCCTCCTGACCCTCGCGCAGCAGGTTGCCGTCGCCCTCGAGAATGCGCGGCTCTACCGTCTCGCGATCGAGGACCCACTCACGGGCACGCACGTTCACTCCTATTTTCAGGGTCGCGTGCAGGAGGAAGTGGATCGCGGGAGCCGCTCGAACCGGCCGCTGTCACTGATCAAGTGCGAGGTCGACGGCTTCGCGCGCCTGCGCGAGCGATATGGCGCGGACGTGGCGGCTCACATCCTCAGAGAGATCGCGCGACGACTGCAGTCGAGCCTCCGTCGCATGTGCGTGCTGGCTCGATCCGGCGAGGACCGATTCGAAATCCTGCTTCCGGAGACCGACAAAACCGAGGCGCGCGAGATCGCCGAGGGCCTGGCCGCCGAGGTCGCTGCGAACCCAATGGCGATGGGTTCCCGTGAACTTCGATTGACGCTCTCGGTCGGCCTCGCAAGCTTTCCGGAGGATGCGAACAGTTTCGAGTTCCTGATGCGTGAGGCCGACATCGCTCTGCAGACCGCGCGTGACCGCGGACGCAATCGCGTCGTCGACGTCAAGGCCGAGCGCGCGCACTCCGAGATCGCGCTCGGCGACGCCGGGCCGGCGGTCTTTCGCAGCGTACGTATGCTCGAGATCGTGGAGACGGTGAAACGCATCGCCTCGAGCGACGTCACGGTGCTCATCCAGGGAGAAACGGGCGTCGGCAAGGAAGTGATCGCCGAGATGTTGCACCGCAAGGGCGACCGCCCGGGCGGGCCCCTCGTCAAGGTCAACTGCTCGGCGATCCCGGAGACGCTTCTCGAAGCGGAGCTGTTCGGCCACGAGAAGGGAGCGTTCACCGGCGCGACGGCGCGCAAGCTCGGACGATTCGAGATCGCGGACAAGGGGACGATCTTCCTCGACGAGATCGGCGACCTCGGCTTGCCCGTCCAAGTGAAGATGCTTCGGGTGCTCCAAGACAGGACGTTCGAACGGCTCGGCGGCAACGAGCCGATCAAGGTCGACGTCCGAATCATTGCGGCAACGAACCGAGATCTTCAGCGGCTCATCGTCGAGGGGCGTTTTCGCGAAGACCTCTACTATCGAATCAACGTGATCTCGATCCAGGTACCGCCGCTTCGCGAGCGCAAAGAGGAAATCCCGCTCCTCGTCGACTTGTTCATGCGCGAGTTCAGCCGCCGTACCGGTCGGCAGTTCACGCGCATCACGCCGGCGGCGATGGATCTCTTGTTCCGCCACGACTGGCCCGGAAACGTTCGCGAGCTCCGAAACTGCCTCGAACGCGCGATGGTGATGGCGCAAGGCGACGTGATCCGCGCGCTCAACGTTCAATTCGACGCGAAAGCGCCGACCGCGTCCTCGGCAGGGGCGCGCGACGCCAAGAGGGATGCCGCAGAAGCGTGGTCCACTTCCTCCGGGCCGTCGCGATTCGAGCGCATCGCGCACGACCGGCCCACCTCCACCGACGCCTCCGACCCGACGGCGGGCCGTCCCATCTCGCTCGACGACCGCGACCTGGAGCTCAACGAGCGCCAACGACAACTGGTCAACTATCTGCGCGAAAAGGGCTCGATCACGAATCCCGAGTACTTCGAAATGGTGAGAGTCTCGCAGCGGACCGGCCTTCGCGATCTCACCGACCTCATCGAGCGGCGGATCATCGTCCGCCACGGAAAGACTCGAGGCTGCGTCTACAAGCTCCGCTCGAGTTAGGACCCTGACCAGGCACGACGAGCCACGCCGGCGACCTTCGCCAAACGACGGATCCCAAGCCGCGACTCAAGTTTCTCGTTCGAGTGCGCCGATCGGTAATCGACCGAATCTCGGAGGAACATCCGTGATCCAAGTGACTCGTTTCGATCGTTCGAAGTACTTGCTCAACGCGGAACTCATCGTGAGGGTCGAAGCCACGCCAGACACCGTCATCACCCTCGCCAACGGCGACAGCGTCGTCGTTCGTGACTCGTGCGATGAGATCGTGAATCGCGTACTCGATTATCGCCGAGCCGTCGCGGCGACCACCGCTGGGGCCCTCTCGACTTCGCTGGAAGACTAGGCGGCAATCATGGACATCTTGACGATTCTGGGCATTCTCCTCGGGCTCGGTGCGGTGGTCGGCGGCCAGGTTCTCGAGGGCGGACACATCAGCGCCCTCTGCGTCCCGACCGCCGCGATCATCGTCCTCGGTGGAACCATCGGAGCCGTATTCGTGTCGTTTCCGATGTCCGACGTGAAAGGTGCCGTCGGCGGACTCCCGGGCATCTTCAAGGAAGGCGGGCACGATCCGACGCACATGATCCAGTACCTCGTCGAGTGTGCGAAGAAGGCGCGCAAGGACGGCATGCTTGCGCTCGAAGAAGAAATGCGAAAGGCACCCGACGAGTTCGGACGCAAAGCGTTCGGGATGGTCGTCGACGGCGTCGATCCGAAGATCGTCCGGGAATGTCTCGAGACCGAGATCGACGTCGACGAGGAAGTCGGCCACGGTTACGCAAAGGTGTTCGAGTCCGCAGGCGGCTTCGCACCGACGATCGGGATCCTCGGTGCCGTGCTCGGCCTCATTCACGTCATGGAAAACCTCTCCGACCCGAGCAAGCTGGGCGGTGGCATCGCGGTGGCGTTCGTCGCGACGGTGTACGGCGTGGCCAGCGCAAACCTGATCTTTCTCCCGATCGCAAACAAGATGAAGCTCAAGCACAAAGATCATCTCATCACCAAGCGCATGTACGTCGAAGGCATCGCCTCCATTCAAGCTGGGGACCACCCGAACATCGTCGAGCAGAAGCTCGGCTCGCTCCTCGTCAAAGAGAAAAAGGCCGAGTCGCGTCCGGGACAAAAGGCCGATTGATGGCCCGACGCCCGAAGAAGCCGGAAGAACACGAGAATCACGAACGTTGGCTCGTCTCCTATGCCGACTTCATCACGCTCTTGTTCGCGTTCTTCGTCGTCTTGTACGGCATCTCCCAGGTCGACCTCGCCAAGTTCAAGCAAGTCTCCCAATCGCTCAACGAGTCGTTCGGCGGATCCGGCAACTCGGCTCTGGGTCCGATGGAAGAGGATCAGGCGCCGGAGAACTGGCGGCATGCGCCGCTCGTTCCGAACATGATCCCGGACGACGACCTGCCGCCGATCACCGACGCGGATCGCACGCTCTTCGGCACCATCGAGCACGATCTCGCGAAAGTGCTCCAAGATGAGCGACTCGAGGGAGCCGTATTCATCACGATGGAGGACCGCGGGCTCACGATCCGGATGGGTGAGAAGCGCGTGTTCGAGGCGGGCTCGACGCGGATGCTGCCCGCAGCGCGCTCGCTCTTCGATCGCATCGGCAAGCTGACGCGCAACGCACCGAACCCGATCGTGATCGAGGCGAAGGTGAAAGCGGCACCGACCGCCGACATCGCGTCCATCTACCAGTTGTTCGCGGACCGCACGACGGTGATCTCTCGAATGCTCACGCAAGAGCTGCACATCGATCCGAGGCGCATCAGCGTCGCTGGCTTCGGGCAGATTCAAAGCGACTCGAAGACCGGAGCCGCCGGCAACGTGCCCGACCCCACTCCGCTCTCGATCACGTTTCTTCCCGAGAAGTCGCGCTCGTAGGTTCGCCGCCGACCTAGACCTCGCGGCACCGCCTCGTCCTTCCCGTCGCGCGTCTCCGCGCGAACACGATTCCGCTCGACCCGCTTCCAGGCGCTCGGGACCGTCATCGCCTCGGCCACGATGAGCAACCGCTTTCGAGCTTCGACTCCGCGCGATCTGTTGGCGTCGGGACGAGCGTCGGACTTTCCGACGCTCGTCGGACTTCGCGACGGTCGAAATCCGACGGAGGTTCGGAATCCCTTGCCGGACGCGCTTTCCGCAGTGGCATCGGCTTTGCGATCTGGACTGGAATGCTGCCGGCGCAGACATTTCGCAAGCCGCCCAAGTGGGCCCTCGTGGCCGCGGGCGTTCTCGTCGTCCTCGTTGCGCTCGTCTCGTTGCTCGAGAGCGGGATCCCGGACGCACGCGCGCTCGACCCGGCACCCGCGACCGAGGCAGCGTCATCCGCCCCCGAGCCCGCGAGCGCGATTCCGTCCCTCGTGCCGACGTGGCGCCTCGTGATCTCGATGGCGGTCGTCATTGGCATCGCGGTCGGCGCCGCGTTCGTCGTCAAGCGCTTCTCCCCGCTCGGTCGAACGCTCGCCGGCGGGAAGAAGCGCATCGAAGTCGTCGAAGTCCACGCGCTCGGCGGGAAGCGGTTCCTGTGCCTCGTCCGGCTCGACGCCCAGGAGATGCTCCTCGGGCTCTCACCGGCGCGAATCGATCTAATCACGGAGACGCCGAACGTCGTCGATGCCTCCGAGGATTCCCGATCGAGCTTCGCCGAGCTGGCGAGCCGCGGGCAATCGCGAGAGGCGCGCTCATGATTCGCGCCCGCTCGCTGCTGCGACTCCTGGTCGCCGCGTGGATCGCCGTCGCCCCGATCGGAGCAGCTTCGTTTGCACAAGTTCCGGGAGACGAGCCCCGCGCGGCCGCGGACCTCGTCGCCGGCGCATCCGACGCGAACGGCGCTGCGCCGGCGAGCCCGAAGGACGATCGCTCGACCCAGCAAGGATCTGCGTCGTCGGTTCCCGCGCGCGATCCGCTGTCTCTTCCATTGCAAGTCTCGTTCGGTGGCGACGGCTCGAACGGCACGTCGAACGCGGTGAAGATCGTTCTCCTCCTCACGGCGATCTCGCTGGCACCGGCCGCGATCCTCTCCGTCACTTGCTTCACGCGAATCATCATCGTGCTGTCCCTCCTCCGTCGCGCGATCAGCGTCCAGGAGATCCCGCCGAATCCGGTGTTGATCGGGCTGGCGCTCTTCGTCACCGCGGCCGTGATGTCGCCGGTGATCGCCGACGTCCACGCGAATGCCATGAAACCGTTTCTCGAAAACCAGATCGGCGCCGAGGAAGCGGGAAACCGCGCCGCACACAGTCTCAGCGGGTTCTTGATCAAGCAGACACGCGAGGACGACATCGCGCTCTTCGCGCACATCGCGAAAATCGATCGGCCGAAGTCGACGGACGCGCTGCCGCTTCGCGTACTCGTCCCGGCATTCCTCGTCAGCGAGTTGAAGACGGCGTTCCAGATGGGCTTCGTGCTGTTCCTGCCGTTCCTGGTCATCGACCTCGTGGTGTCGAGCATCCTCTTGTCGATGGGCATGTTCATGCTGCCGCCCGTCCTCATCTCGACGCCGTTCAAGCTGTTGCTCTTCGTGCTCGTGGACGGTTGGCACCTCGTCATCCAGTCGCTCGCGATGAGCTTTCGATGACGCGTCGCGTGCCGCGGTCGACGAGCCGTGGATTCGTACCGAGTCACCAACGGGAGTGACCCCATGAATGCCGCTCAAGTAACGGGACTCATGCACCAAACGCTGGTGACGGCGCTCATCATCTCGGCGCCGCTCCTCGTCACCGGTCTCGTCGTCGGCCTCATCGTCAGCCTGTTTCAGACGATCACGAGCCTCCAGGAGCAAACGCTCGTGTTCGTTCCCAAGATCCTCGCGGCCGCCGGCCTGTTGATTTTCCTGCTTCCGTGGATGATCCAGCTCGTCGTCGCGTACGCGAAGCCGATCTTCAGCGGCTTGAGCAAGTTCGCCGGATAGACGACCCTCGATGGACACCGCCTTTCTCGTGACGCTGATGTCCGCGCTCCTCGTCTTCTGTCGAGTGGGCGCGTTCGCGATGTCCGCGCCTCCGCTCTCGGCGGCCGGCGTGCCGCTGCGCGTGCGCATCGCTCTCGGGGTCGGCATCACCGTCGCGCTCGCCCCGACGATCGCCGTCACGCCCTTGGTCCTCCAGGCCGTGCTGCACGACTCGTCGGCGCTCGCGCTCGCCGTCATCCGCGAGGTCGTTCTCGGGCTCTCGCTAGGCCTCGCGTTGACGACGATCTTCTCGGCTGCGCGGATGGCGGGCGAAATGGTGGGCGTGGAGATCGGGTTCACCCTCTCGAACGTCGTCGATCCGCAGTCCGGGAAGTCCGTCGGGGAGCTCGCCCAGCTGTACGACGTCGTGTCGTGGCTGCTGTTCTTCGCCGTGAACGGCCACCACTTCGTCATCGGAGCGATCGCCGGAAGCTTCCGCGGGATTCCCCTCGGATCGTTCACGCTGCGAGCGCAAGCCGCCGAGTCGCTGGTGAACCTCGTCCGGACGGCCGTAGAAAGCGCGATCCTGATCGCGTTTCCCCTGCTCATCGTGCTCTTCGCGTGCACGGTGGTCGTGATCCTGCTGGCTCGCGCGGTGCCGCAGCTCCACTTGATGGACTTCGGGTACCCGGCGCGCGTCGTCGTCGCGCTCGGCGCGCTGTCCGTGATCTTGCCGCGATCCGCCCCGGCCTTTCTCTCGGTTTTTCGGTTCGCCGAGTCGTGGCTCGCCGGCGCCGTGGGAGGACGATGAGTCATGGCTGACGGAAATTTCGGCGCCATTACCGCAGTGACCCCTTGGGCAGCGGGAGGGAACTAGCAGAATGGCCGAGGGAGATTTCGGCGAACGAACCGAGCCCGCAACCGGGAAGAAGCGCTTCGACGCCAAGGAGCGCGGTGAGGTCCTTCGCAGTCAGGAAGTCATGCGTGCCGTCGAGCTGGCGGCAGGCGTCGCGCTCCTCCTGACCTATGGCCCGACGGTGATCGACGCACTGAAGGATCTCGTTCGCAACGGGCTCACCCGCATCGCCCATCCCGAACTCGGCGCGATCGGCGCGACCGCGCTCACGACGTCGGCGATTCGAGTCACGCTCATCGCCTCCCTTCCGTTCGCGCTCGCCGTTTCCGCGTGCGGCATGCTGGCGAACTACATGCAAACCGGCTTCATGGTCTCCGCGAAGCGAATCTCGTTCGACGTCGGCAAGCTCGACCCGACCAAGGGTCTCCAGCGGCTCATCTCCTTCGACTCGGTCGGCCGAACGATCGCGTCACTCTTGAAGCTCGCTGCCGTGGCCGCCGTCGTATGGTCGGCGGTCGCGCCGCGGCTTCCGAGTCTCGCCAACCCGACCGCTCGAGACTTCGACGGGACCCTGCACGTCGCGTGGGAATTCATCACCGTGCTGCTCGTGCGCACGACGATCGCGTTCCTCGTGATCGCGTTCCTCGATTTCATGTTCCAACGCTGGCAGTACGAGAAGCGCCTCAAGATGTCGCGCCACGAGATCAAGGAGGAGATGCGTCAGTCGGAAGGCGATCCGACGGTCCGGCGCCGGCAGCGGGCCCGGCAGCGCGAGATCGCCAGGCGCCGGATGATGAGCGACGTGAAGACCGCGGACGTCGTGATCACGAACCCCGTTCGCCTCGCCATCGCGCTCCAGTACGACAAGGCTCGAATGGCGGCTCCTCGCGTTGTCGCCAAGGGCATGGGGCACGTCGCTCGACGCATCCGCCAGCTCGCGCGCCAACACGGCATTCCGGTCGTGGAGAGTCCAGCACTCGCACGCGTGCTCTATCGACTCGTCTCGGTCGGCGGCGAAGTACCGGTGACGATGTATCGCGCGGTCGCCGAGATCCTCGCGACCCTGTACCGCGTCCGGAACAGTCGTAGCCGGCGAGAAAGCGTGGCGTCGTGAGTCCGGTCGATGCCGCAAAGTCTACCGGAACCGGCGGCGTGAAGGTCATTCACGCTGGGGCTGGCGCCGCGTTCGCGATGCGACGTCTGGACTCGATCCTCATCGCCGCCGTCGTCGGCATCCTCGTCATTCTCGTCGTTCCGCTTCCGACGTTCGCGCTCGACTTGCTCCTCTCGCTCAGCATTTCGTTCTCGCTGGTGACCTTGCTCGTCACTCTCGCGTGCAAGGAGCCGCTCGAATTCTCGACGTTTCCGTCGCTCCTTCTCTTCGGAACGCTTTTCCGGCTGTCGCTGAACGTCGCGTCGACGCGGCTCATCTTGCTGCGCGGCCACGCCGGCGGCGTCATCGACTCGTTCGGGAATTTCGTGGCGGGAGGCGATCTCGTCGTCGGCATGATCGTCTTCGCGATCCTCGTCATCGTCCAGTTCATCGTGATCACGAAGGGCGCCGGACGCATTTCCGAAGTCGCCGCCCGGTTCACGTTGGACGCGATGCCGGGAAAACAGATGGCGATCGACGCCGACCTGAACGCGGGCGTCATCACCGAGTCCGACGCACGAACGCGGCGCGAGACGATCGCCCGCGAGGCCGAGTTCTACGGCGCCATGGACGGTGCGAGCAAGTTCGTTCGCGGCGACGCCATCGCCACGCTCATCATCACCGTCGTGAACCTCGTCGGCGGTCTCATCTTCGGCTTGAAGGGCGGACTCGGACTTGCCGAGGCGATGCAGAAGTACTCGATCCTCACCATCGGCGACGGACTCGTGAGCCAGATCCCGGCACTGCTCACCTCGATGGCCGCCGGCATCCTCGTGACGAAGGCGTCGTCGAAGTCCGTGCTTTCCGCGGACATCGGCCAGCAGTTCGTCCGCAAGCCCGGATCGCTCGGCTTCGCGTCCGTGATCCTGCTGCTCCTCGGCGCACTCCCGGGAATGCCGACCATCCCGTTCCTGTCGCTCGGAGCCGCGCTCGGCGGCCTGTGGTTCAGCCTCTCGCGCGGGAACGCGCGCGCCGACGCCGAAGCGACGACGAAGCCCGCGGAGGATCCCACCACTCCGGAAGCGGCGAACGAGATCGAGTCGCTGTTGTCGATCGACCGGCTCGGTCTCGAAATCGGATTCGGGCTCGTCGGACTCGTCGACCCGAAGCGCGGCGGAACGCTCATCCCGCAAGTGAACGCACTTCGACGTCAATTCGCATCCACGCTCGGCCTCGTCGTCCCGTTGATCCGAGTCCGCGACAACCTGCAGCTCGATCCGCAGGGATATCGAGTTCTCCTCGAGGGCCAGGAGATCGCCAAGGGATCGCTCATGCCGGGGTATCGCCTCGCGATTCCGTCCGCTCCCGATCTCGAGCCGTTGCCCGGAGTCCAGACCACCGATCCGACGTTCGGCCTCAAGGCAACATGGATCCGTGAAGACAAAGTGCCGGACGCGGAAATCCTCGGATACACCGTCGTCGATCCAGTGGCCGTGCTCATCACCCACCTCGGTGAGGTACTGCGGTCCCACGCAGCCGAGATCCTCTCGCGCGACGACGTGCAGGAGCTCCTCGATCACGTGAAGGAACGCTCGCCCGCCGCCGCGAACGAGCTGGTGCCGAATCTCCTCACCCTCGGCCAACTCCAAAAGGTGCTTCAAAACCTCCTTCGTGAGCGCGTCGGCATTCGCAATCTTCCCGCGATCCTCGAAGTCCTCGCGGACGAGGCCGGGACCAACCGCAATCCCGAGCAGTTGACCGAAGTCGTGAGGCAGCGACTTGCCCGGACGATCGTTGCCGCGCACGTCGACGCCGACGAAGTGCTGGCCGTTCTCGCCGTCGATCCGGACCTCGAGCGCGGAATTGCGGAGCTCGTGACTTCGGCCGAAGCGCGATCGGCGCCGACCGCGCCGGCCATCGCTACGCGATTCGTCGACGCAGTGGCCGCCGCCCACCGCGAGGCGGCAGCGCGAGGAATCGAACCGGTTCTCGTCGTCCGCTCTCCGATTCGACGCGCCGTCGCGGAGATGGTCGCGACCGCGGTCCCGCGATGTGCCGTGCTCTCCTACAACGAGATCGCCATCGTCAAGAAGATCGACACGGTCGGAACCGTGAGCGCCTCGTCCACGGAAGCACGGATGGCCACGGCGTCGACGTGACGGGTCGATCCCAAGAACGTTCCAAGGCGGGACGCCGCCGACCGACGCTTGGCGAGCCCTCCGATTTCAGGGGCGTCGCACGGTCGGACGATAAGTTCAGACGAACCCACTTTCAATTCGGGCGTGACGCGTTTCGAAATCGAACTCGACGTCGTGCCCGGCTGGGAAAAAGGACGGCGCGGATGACCGACCCACGCGGAGAAAGAGCGCGATGATCGCTGCTCGTCTCTCCGTGCAGGCATCGCTCCTCTGCTTCGCCGTCGTGTTCGTGATCGGAGCCCTCCACCATGTCCCCACCCTCGTCGTGACCAGTCGCGCGGTGATTGCATCCGTGATCGGCGTCGCCGGCGGGCGATTCATCGGCAACCGGGTGGAGCAGATCATTGCCGACGCCGAGGCGGCGGCTCCCGGCGAGCCGAAGCGCGAGGAGCCGCGATGACCGACACGGCACCGGGCTACTCGTCGGCCGCCTGGCAAGAGCGAGATCACCGGATCATCGAGCACATTCCGCTCGTGTACCACGTGATCGGACGCCTTTCCCTTCGAGTGCCCGTGGGGCTCGACACCGAAGACCTCGTCGAGGCCGGTCTCGTCGGACTGGTACTTGCCAGCAATAGCTTCAATCCCGGGCGAGGGGTCGCCTTCAAGACGTTTGCGTATGCTTGCATCAAGGGCGCCATCCTCGACGAGATCCGGCGCCACGACGTTCTGTCGCGCGGCGAGCGCGAGAAGCTGCGACGTCTCACGCGCGCCGAGGCGGACATTCGGCGCGCGAGCGGCCGACAGCCGACGCCCGAAGAGTTGGCGGAGAAGTTGGGCATTCCCGAGGCGGAGCTCGACTCGCTCTTGCTCGTGCTGCGTACGAGCGCCGTGACGTCTCTCGAGCAGTCGTCGGCGACATCGCGCCCAGTCGACATCTTCGACACCCGAGCCCCAGACCCGTGTGCCGAAGCCTCGCTCGAGGAGGAGAAGGATCGCCTCGCGACGGCGATCCGCAACCTGCCCGACGGCGAAAGGAAGGTCGTCCTCCTGTACTACGTCGAGGGACTGATGCTTCGGGAGATCGGCGCGATCCTCGGTGTGAGCGAATCGCGCGTCTCTCAAATTCACAGTCGCGCCCTGTACCGGCTAGGCGAAATCGTTCGTCCTGCGAGCGACGCCGAGGCGGACGACGGCGACTCGAGCGGCAACGGCGCCGCAGGAGCGTTGAACGACAATGGACGGTGAACTCAACGTTTCCGGCATCGATGGGTATGGCAAGGACTTCCTCAATCGCCGCCGCGGCACCAAGCGCGAGACGTCGGCCGAGGACGCCGAGAAGAAAGAACGCGAAAAGAACGCTGCGAAGCTGTCGAACAAGGCTCACCCGAAGCCGCAGCCGCCGATGCCGGGCGACGCCTTGGTGGATTTCCTGGCCTGACGACGGAGAACAGGAGACGGACGATGAACGACTCCCCCGGTGGTGATGCGCGCATTCGACGCGAGCGATCCGTCCTGAAGGCGCCGGACGTGCGACGAGCGAGCGAGCCGGTCGTCGTGACGGCTCCTCAGCATACGGTCGGCGGCGTTTCCGTCGGCATCGTGAAGCAAGGCGATCGCGCCGCTTTGATCGAAGTTCGCTGCCGATGCGGCGAGGTGATCGTTCTCGAATGCGACTACGGGAGCGCTCCCGACGCTTTGGCCTCGGGTGACGCCGGAAGGAGGGTGCAGGCATGATCATTCCAGACCGTTCGGCGACTCGAACGGTGTTCCATCGGTGCGCATCGTTCGCCGCCGCTGCGATCGCTTGGAGCCTCTTCGCCGCCGGATGCGCGTATCCATCGAGCGGCTCCCCACAACCGCCGTCGAACGCCCCTAGCGGGTACCTCGCATCGGGCGCCACGACGACGAACGACGTCGCTGCCCGAGACGAACGCCCGACGACGCTCGAAGCGCTTCGCTCGGCGAAGGCGACGCTCGACGCGGAGCGCGCCGAGCGCGTTCGCATCGAGCGCGAGCTCACGGAGGAAAAGGATCGAGGCCTCGCGTTGAAGAAGGACGTCGACCGACTCCAGGCCGAGGTCGAAGCCGCACGGAAGGCGCTCGACGACACTCGCGTGAGCGTGAACGAAATGGCGCGACGACTCCTCCAAGCGCGCCTCGATCGCGTCAAGCTCGAACAGGAGCTCGTGAAGTACCAGATCACGAGCGTCGAGAAACCGCCGGCGCGGGACGGCAATCAGTGAACTTCCAGAGCCGCGTTCTTTCGTTCCTCCTCGTTGTCACGGTTGGGTGCGTGACGACGCACGAGCCGCCGCCGCCGACCGCACACGCCTGGCTCCAGCGGGCGGAGGACGGAGTGCGCCGCATTGCGCTGCTGCCGCTCGCGGAGATGTCGGGCGTCGAAGGCGCGACGCCGAAGCTCGAGCCCTACCTCGCGTCGGAGCTCCGAAAGACGGGGATGCTCGACGTCGTGGTGGCACCGCCCGACCTCGAGGCCGCGGCTTCACTTTCGGCGGGCTACGCTTCGGGCAACTACGAAACCGATCGGCTCATCGAGATCCGCAACCGCTTTCATGCGGACGCCGCGCTCGTCGGGGTCATCACGCTTCGACACGGCTACCCGCCGTTCGCGCTCGGCGTGCGAGCGGATCTCGTGTCGCTCACCACGGGCGCCGTCCTCTGGGCCATGGACGGAACGTTCGACGCCTCGGACGAAGCGACGGTGAATGCGCTGCGCGAAGACTACGCCGAAGCGTCCCCCGCCGACGACGCGCTCGACTCGGTGTACGACTTCACGGTGTGCTTCGTGTCCCGGGAGCGTTTCGCTCAGTTCGTTTGTCGCCGCATCGCCCACGCGCTCACGGGTCCAACCGCGATTCGCCGCCCGGTCATCGAGTACGAGTAGACGCTTCCTCGGCCGTTCGTGCCGCCGTCCCCCGCCCTCGACGATCCCGCTCCGAGTGGAGCATTACGCTCACGCCATCGCGGGCAGCGTCGGATCTCCGTCGAGTTCGCGCGCGTGCTGGCCCGATCGCAGCGCCAACGCCATCCGGTACGCCTGGAGCGTCTGTTCGGCCGCCCTCGGCCACGTCCGCTCGGTCGTGAACGTCGTCCGCAAGCGATCCCGCTTCGGCGCGTCCTCGGCGTAGTTGCGGTACGCATGCACCACGGCGTCGCGAATGGAAACCACGTTGGCCGGGTCGCAGAGGTAGGCGTCGTTGCCGAAGTACTCCGGCTCCGACGTTCGATTGCTCACCACCATCGAACACCCCGCGAGCGCCGCCTCGATGGAGGCGAAAGATGCGCACTCCATCCACGACGGAAGCGCGAACACGCGCGCAGCCTTGAGGGCCGACGCGAGCATGTCGTGCGGTAGGTGCTCGATGAAGAGAGTCTTTGGCGGCGCGAACTCGCGACACAAGCGAAGGTAGTTGCGATCGTAGTTCCGCCCGATCACCACGACGGGCAGCCCCGTGCGCCGGAGCGCGTAAAGGAGCATGAGCTGATTCTTCCGTTGTTCGACGAGTCCAACGGTAACGACGAAGTCGCGCACGCCGTGTGCGCGGACGAAGGCGTCCGGCGTCGCCGCCTCGAAGATGCCGGGCTCGGCCGCGTTGGTCACGAGCGTATAGGGCTTCGTCACGCCGAGCGTCGACTCGAGGTTCTTCATCTCCAACTCGCTCTGCGGCAGGAGCCAATCGACGAAGCCGAGAATCTCGCGCTGATACTCCTCGTAGCCGTGGAAGTTCGGCTCGTGCCTTTGGCTTCGCGCCCAGCCGTTGACCTTCACCGTGGGATCCGGAAGTCGGGCGAGTTTCGCGTCGAGGTCGGGTTCGTTCAGCGAGCTGACGAAGACGTAAGGTACTGCGTGATCGGCCCACGCCTTCTCCGTCATGTCCCAGTAGATCGGCGTCATCACGATCGGCACGTCCGGCGCGGCGACGCGGATCGCCTTCACCTGTGGCAGCGTCTGTTGCGGAAACCAGAGGTTGTAGACGTGCACGAGGTCGTAGCCGCGCGGATCCGGTCGTGGCGTGTAGCACACGTCGACGTGAACGCCGAGCGCCTCGAGGTGCTGCTGCGTTTTCTTGAGCTGATGCATGTCGCCGCCCGCCGCTCGCGGTTCGAACGTGTTCACGATGAGGACGCGAAGGTGGGAGCGCCCCGTGGCCGCGGCGCGGATGAGCGTCGACTCGCCGATTTCCCCGGAGCGATCGGCGGGAGTCCCCGCGCGACCCGCCGCTCGAGGGGCCGCGGAAGCCGCCGTCAGTCGGGCGCGAAGGGCCGCGTCGTCGGGGGTCAGTCGCACGGCACGCCGCAACAGCTTGTGCGCGCGCTCGGGCTGGCCGAGACGCTCGTAGGTCAGCGCGAGATCCGCGAGGAGATCGGCGCGCCACGGCGCGAGATCGAGCGCAGCATGAAGAACGTCCGCCGCCTGTGCCGGGAATCCGTCGCGTCGCTTCGATGCGGCCAGCTCGCGATACTCGTCCCAGATGTTTCCGAGGTTGGTGTCACCGCGTCGCCCGGCCTCTCGATACGTCGTCGCTTTCAGTCGCTTCGCCCGATCGACGTCCGACAGCGTCAAGCCGCCGAGGCACGGAAAGCTGCCGGGAGGCGGCAGTCGCTCGAGGAATGCCGACGTGTCGCCGTCGTTCGGAAGGTAGCGGCCCTCGCGCGAGAGATCGATCGCACGGTCGAGCAGCATCCAAATGTCTTCGCCCCACTTCCCGAAGAGCTTTTGTTGGTTGGCGGCCTGGTTGCTTAGAGCCGCAAACGTCTTCCCCGTGCCGCTGTTCAACGCGTGCACGACTCCGACGGTGCCGTCGTACAGGATCTCCCAGCCTGCCACGCCGAGCGCCGCGTGATGGTCGGGATCGTCGAACTGGCTGGGGCTGAAACGTAGGTCGAAGAGTCCGCAGCGGTCGAGCACGTCGCGGCGGTAGACGTTGCAGCAGCCGCGGACGTGAACCGCGCGCGCCAGGTAGTCCGCCTGTCCCGCGTCGGGCTCGCCGTCGTGTCCGTAGAGCGACGGGTAGAGGCGGTACGGTCCGCACTGGATGTCGCGGTTCGCGTTGTCGTTGAGGATCTTCGGGCCCACGCAGCCCGCGAACGGTCGCTGACGAAAGCGATCGACGAGCTTGGCGAGCCAATCGGGCGGAACGACGACGTCGTCGTCGAGCCGAGCCACCAACTCGCCGTGGCCCGCAACGATCGCCGAATTGAAACCGACGGCGACGCCGGTGTTCACCGGCAGTCGACGAACGTGGAGCGGGAACGGGAATCGCGCCTTCAACTCGTCGAGATAGGCGAGCGTCCCGTCTGTGCTCGAGTTGTCGGCGACGTGGACCTCGAGGCTCGGATATTGTGTCCGTGCGAGGTGCTCGAACGTGCGTTGGAGCGTCTTCAAGTTGTTCCACGTGACCATCACGACGTCGACGGACGGTGGCCAACTCGTCGGCTGGAAGCGCATGCGCTCGCCGATCTGCCAGCAGATCTCGGTGTCTCCGTAGAGCCGCCGGATCTCGCTCACGTCCGGGAATCGCGGGTGCCAGCCCCACTTCTTCTGCCAGTAGTCCCAGTGCGCTTCCATCGTCGCTTGTTTCAGCAGTGGTGCTTTGTAGGCGACCTCGCCGCGGTCCCAGATCCACTGGTGGCTGATCGGCGACCACTTGCCGGAATGGTGAACGGCGCGAACGCCGGTGTGAACGTAGACCTTGAAGCCTCGGCAGCGCGCCATCATGCAGAAGTCGTCATCATCGCCCCAGCATGGCCAATACGACTCGTCGAGTCCGCCGGTCGCGTCGATCGTCTCGCGCCGGTAGTAGGCGACCGCACCCGGCGCGCAATCGACTTCCATCGGGCTGCCACCGGCCTTGCCGTCGTCGGGTTGGAAGCAGCGAAGGTTGGCGTGGCGATCGTTCGCGCCGATTCCCGTGACGAGGTTGCGCCCCACCGACTGGATGCGGTCGTCCGGATAGACGAGCTTCACTCCGACCACGCCCGCCTTCGGCGCCGTTCGCGCCGCGTCCGCTAGGAGGCGCAGGAATCCCGGCGTCTCGATGGCGACATCGGCATGGATGCGTACGACGTCGTTTCGCCCCGTTCTAGCGATCGCCGTGTTGAGCGCGACCGCAACGCCGCGGAGCGGCTCCTCGATCACTCGAATCGAGGGCAGCGAGTTCAGGTACTCGAGGCTGCCGTCGGTGGATCCGCCGTCCACCACCACGAGCTCCCAATCGTCGTAGCCGGCGTTCTCCTGGATGCTCTCGATGCAGGCGCGAATCGTGGCCATCCCGTTGAAGTTCGGGACGACCACCGAGATCCGCGGGTCGGTGTCGCTCTCCACGTTGGACATTGCGGGCTCCTCGCGTTCGGGTTAGGCGACGCCGATCGACGGCGTGAGATCGTCGTCCGGGGCGGCCGGCGGGATCGGACAGCTATCGAAGAGGCGAGTCCACGCGATCATCGCCTCCCGCAACTTGGTCATGTACTCACGCGCGGCACCGTCGCGCGGCAGGCTGTCCGCGAGCTGCCGGTAGCACGCGCCGAACGTCGCGCCGGTGAGCCGCGTCGAATCGACGGCCGACCAAAGCGTCTCGTTGATCTCGAGGCCAGGCGCTTCTTTTCGCAGGTTGGCCCAAACGTTGGAGGCACGTTGGTGATCGACCGGCGGGTCGCCGCTGTTGATGCTGAAGCCGAGGTGGTCGCAGATCTTCTTCACGAAGACGCCGGCCCAGATGTCACCGAAGCGGTCGAAGGCGTAATCGCGTCCCATCAACATGAAATAGAAGGCCGGAACGACTTCGGGGCGGAACGCGACGTTCATGCCGCACATCGGGAAGTAACGCCCGACGGGAATCGATTGGTTCTCGAAGCCGAACGGATGGCCGAGGCGCGCCTGCACGAGCTGCGTCGGCGCGTCGTAGTCCGGGACGCGATTCCACATTCCGTGGTTGAGGACGCAACGCCAGCGCCGCCGGAAGTTGTGGTACGGATAACCTCTCGTGATCACTCCCGTGCCGGTTGCCTGCCACGCCTCGGTCGTTCCGCCTTCTTCGAGCCGCCGCCAATGCGTGTCGAGGAACGCCTCACCGCGAACGCCCGTCGGGTAGCAGTCGTCGTCGAGCGTCACGATCATGTCCGGCTGGTCGAGGTATGCCTTGTAGTAGCCGTACGAGCGGACCGTGTCCGTGCGTCGAGGGATGATCCACGCGACGTCGCCGAGCTCGTTGTCGATGTCCTCCCACGAGTAGTGCGAGACGTTCTTGCACGAGCCCAGGTCGAACGTGCGCGTGGGGTTGTCCTCCACGACGATGACATGCGCGTGAGCGAACTCGTTCTTCCACGCCTCGAGGAAGTCACGCATGCAGTTTTCGCGGATCGTCGGCACGACGATGGTCGTCTTCATCGATTCTCTCCATGGACGCGGGTCGGTCCGCCAGGAAACAGACACGGCTCTTTTCGAACAGAACTCGACTGTGGTTGAGAAGGGATCGCGCAGCCTCGTAGTCCGATCCGAAACGGGACGATCACGCGCCGGTTGCGGCAGGCGGCCCTTGGCTCGTGGGTCGGCTTTCGGGGCGCGCGACTCCTTCCGATGACGCCGGAGCCTGCGAAGAACCCGGGCACTGGCCCTTCCACTTCTCCTCGAACAACCGGCGGTTCCGCTCGAGCAGCCCGTCGTAGTCCTCCACGATCGCGGCAAACGTCCGCGATCCAAAGTGGTGGACGAACGCATCGAGCGCGATGCGAATCCGAATGCCACCGCGCCGCGCGCGCAAGCACAAGTCGTCGTCGTCGTAGTTGCCGATCCCGAATCGCTCGTCGAACCCGCCGAGCTCGACGAACGATCGCCTCCGGATCGCCATGCAGAATCCCATCACTTGCGACACCTCGACCGTCTGGCCCGCGTTCTTCCGCGCAAGGGCGGCCGCGTATTCGTGCATTGCGTCGAGCGTCGAGTACGTCGCGTCGGGGTCCTGTTGCAGCCCGCGGATTCGATTCGTGAGCGGCCCGGCGATCCCCGTGTCCGGCGAAGCGTCGAGCGCCGACTCGAGCCGGGCGAGCCAGCCTTCCGTGACGACCGTGTCGTTGTTGAGGAGCACGATCACGTCTCCTCGCGCGGCCCCAACGCCTTGGTTGGCCGCGGCCGGGAAGCCTCGGTTCGACGGGTTCGTGACGACGCGCACGCGGCGATTCGCGGCGAGGAGCTCGGCCGTCCCGTCTCTCGATCCGTTGTCGACGACGACGATCTCGACGTCCCCCGGCGTGAACCGCTCGACGCTTTCGAGGCACAGGCTCGTGCACTCGAGCTGATCGTGCACGGGGATGACGATCGACACGCGCGGCGGTCGCCCGGCCACTTCGATGGCGTCGGGCTTCGCCGCCGTGGTCCGGGTCGGCCGGAACCACTCGATGCCCCACAGCTCGCGGCCGCTCGGCACTCGGCCCGCGCCATAGACCCGCTCGAGCTTTTCGTAGAGGCGATCGGTGCTGTCTTGAACGAGGCGATCCGTTTCGGCGCGCGGCCGCGACGAGAAGCTGACCTGGCCGCGATGGAAGACGAACACGTCCGTTGCGACGACGAGATCGAGCCCGGCCCGACGCACGCGCAACGAGAACTCGAGATCGTCGTTTCCCAGAAAGAGGTCCTCGTCGAATCCGCCGAGGCGATCGAGGACGGCGCGAGGAACCATCAGGCAGAAACCAATGAGGAGTCGCGTGGGATGGGACCGACCACGGTTTGCGTCGCGCACGATGGCAGCAAGCTCCGCGAAGTCGATGCGCGGCGGAAGTGCTCGCGGAAGGTGGCGCTCGATCTTCTGCTCCGCCGCGACGTAGTTCGAAACCGGCCCCACCGCACCGACGCCCGGCCGCAGGTGCGCGGCCATCGCCACGTCCCAGCCCGGGGGAACGCGCGTGTCGGGGTTCAGGAAAACGACGATTCGCCCCCGCGACGCGGCAACGCCCTGATTGGCGGCGCGGGAGTAGCCCTGATTGACGGCGTTGCGAACGATCCGATGTCCGGGCTTCGATTCCAGCGAGGCGAGGACCTCACGAGTGCCGTCGGTGGACGCGTTGTCGACGATCACGATCTCGTGCGCGAGTCGCGAGTGTCGATCGATGCCGCCGAGCAGCGACGGCAGATCGGCGGCGGAGTTGAACGTGACGACGACGACGGAAACGAGCGGCGCATCTCCGCCGGTCACTCCCCTCGAGTCCATTCGTTGGCCCCGCTCCCATCCATCGGCGTCGCGCGGCGCGCGCGATCAGACCCCGATCGAGCGGGGCCGAGATCGCAAACTCGAGGCCACGAGTCCCGGCTCGCGCGACCTTCCTCTCAACGCACGTCGTGCAGCCCGCTTGGCGGACCGACGGCGGCAGCAGGCGAATCGACGACGTCCCGAGAAGGCGCGGAACGAATGGCTCGCAACCGGCACGGATTTCCGGACGCGACTTCGGGCGGCTGCCCGCGGTTCTCGGCAAGAAGTCGATGGGACTCGTCGAGCGGACGAAAAACGCGCGGCTCCGCTTGGCGAAGAGCGCGGGTTAGCCCGCCTTTCTCACAAAGATGTCGATTGGACGACTGGGACGAACGAGAAGACTAGGTTTCCTGCGGGTCAGCGAGCGACCTCAGATGCTAGGCGCGACGACGAGGTGATACGAAACAGAGTATCCCCGAGGAGGAGCAACGACGCAGATGAGGCCGCGCAGCGAGCCGCAGGTCGGCAGCTTTGTGAGAAAGGCGGGTTAGGCGCCGCGGCGGTCTTCGACCACGCGAGCCGCGGCAGTGCGAAGCGCTTCCGGCGTCTCGAGTGCGCCCGACAGCAGCCGTGCGCGAGCGGCGGCGATGGCGTCGGGGCGTCCGTCGAGCACGCTGCGACTCGAGGTCGCGACGGACTTCAGGCGCGTGAGCGTCGCGCTGCTCCGGAAGTCGGCTTGGCCGGACGTCGAGCCGACGCTCGCCTCTCCGGCAGGGGCCTTGCGCGCATTCACGTCGCCTTTTTTTCCCGGCTGCCCAGGTGGTTTCGGTGGGAACGTGGAGAAGCCGCTGATCCCGTCGATTGCCAATTGATCCTCCCCGAGAAGTCTCGTGCGTGAAGGCAACACCATTGCTGCGCCGACCCACTCTCTATTGTCGGCGTCTGCCGGCAGGACTTGAGCGTTTGGCATGCGTCGATGCGAACCGCACGCGCGAATCACGACTCGGTGCGCACCGCTTGGGGACTGCAGAAGGCTTTGCCGGAACCCCCGGAACGCGGCGAGCCCGTTCCGGCGCACGACGGCACGACGTCGACCCGGAGCGCGCGAATACTCGGACGGTTCGGGCGTTCGCAACTCCTTCCGTGGAACCCCGTCGCTTCGATTCACACCTCGCGAGAGTCCTCGCGGCACGGCCGCGGTCCGGTCGTTGCGAATGCGGGCTCGAGGGATCGGCGTGCGATCCCCGTCCATCGTCCCCACGGAGAACAGGGAAGACATGAGCCTCGTTGCATCGCCCGGAATTGCGCCGTTGTCGCAGCGAACGGGCGAGGCTCCGCGCCGAACCGGGAAGGCGACCGAAAACGAATCGTTCGAGAATGGGCTCGCTCTTCTTCTCGCAACTCCGCCGGTGGAGGCCGCACCTTCGACGCCGTCGAGACCCGCCGTCGGCGACGTCACGGTCGCATCGCCGACGCCGCCAAACGTCGACACCACGGCTCCGAGCGGCGGAGATCCCGTCGCGAGCGACGCGCAAGAGATTCCCGCTGAACTCGCACCGGATGCGCCCCCCGCGTCGAAAGCGTCCGATGCCGCCGCGCCCTCGTCGCCGGGACCGGCGGCGCCGTCGACGATCGTCGGCGGAACCGTCGACGCAGCGACTTTCGGAGCGACCCCGCTCTCCTCCACGGTGCCGAGCGCGAAAGCCATCGTGGCGACGACGTCAGGACTCGCAACGGCCACGGGCGCGCCGGCGCTTCAGCCTTCGAAGGCAGCCACCCTTTCCGCTGCGACGGTCGCGACCGTTCCGAGTCCGCGTGGAACGGTTGGCACCGCAGAGAGCCTCGGACCGACCACCGCCGGGGCGAGCTCGACGATTCAGGCCGCCGCTCCGGAGAGCACGCCGGTCGCGTCTCCATCGATCGATGGCGACGGCGACGCGAACCGGGTCGCCGCCGAGACCGTCGTCGAGCCGGAGGCGGTTCTCACTGGGGCGTTCGGCGTCCCGGCCGGAGTCCTCCTCTTCGCCGCTGCAGCCATTGCGGTGCCGCAGCCGTCGCTCGTTCCGTCGACGACGGACTTTTCGAACGCGCCGTCGTCCAAAGCGCTCCTTGGAACCGCAGCGACGACCGCGAACGCCAACCCTTCGCCGGATCCATTCCTCCAAGCGCTTCTCGCGTCGAGGGGATTCGTTCTCTCGGGAGGGGCGACCCGCGCTTCCGCGCCGGAAGTGATTGCACCTTCGTCGTCTTACACCTCGCCTTCGAAGCCGATCGAAGGCGAAGGGTCGGGGCCGCTCGTCGCCACGACGCCGTCCAACGGGCGAGCCATCGCCTCGCCGACCCTGACGCCGGCGGATCCCGCGCTCACCAACCCGGCAAAGGGCTCCGACGCGTCGACAGCGCAGTCTCGGGAATTGCCGCCGGTGCCGTCCGCGTCGTCGTCGAACGACTCGACGGGGGTTGCGCCGAACGAAGCAAACCGATCGAATCCACAGCCCACGCTCGACACGCTCGCGACGATCGCCACGATCGACTCGGCAGCCGCGAGCGCGCCCTCCGCGGAAGCCCATCCCGCGGCGGGAGCGGAGCTGGCGCCGGCCGTTCCGACGACGCGCGTCTCGATCATCGGAAGGGCGAATCCGGCGCGAACGCCGGCCGCCTCCGGTCCGAAGTCGGACGCGGCCGCGAGCACGACGTCGACGACGGCCTCCGCGAAGGCCGACAGCTCGCGTCCCGACCCGGCGGCCGGCGACGATTCGAGCGCGAAGTCCGAGACTCCCACTGACGCGGACGACGGTGAGCCGTCCGTGTTCAAGTCTGCGGCCGATGCGCGCACGCACGCGGCCAGTGCGACGCCGTCGAAGTTGGCAGCGGACGGCAAGGTCGAGGTACCGCTCGCGGCGGCCGCCGACGCGGCGGCGAACGCGGTCGTCGCGCCGAAAGCCGTCGTGCCCGCGGCGGCGGCGCCGCCTTCCGCTCCGCCGGCCGCTCCGGCGCCGATTCCGGCAGAGGTCCTCGAGTCGCTGCAATTTCGCGTGGAGCGCAGCGTGGACTCGATTCGGCTCGTCCTCGATCCGCCGGAGCTCGGTCGCGTGCGCGTCCATGTGACGTCCGACGGCACGTCGTTCACGGCCGCGGTGCAGGTGGAGAGGCCGGAGGTCGCACAGGCGCTCTCGGCGCGATTGCCGGAGCTCGAGCGCGCGCTCTCGCAGGCGGGACTGAAAGTGGATCACGTGGCGATCGCGTCGTTCGACGGCGGCAGCGGCGCGGACTCGTTCGCCGGCGCGTTCGATCGCACCGATCGTCGCGAGCACGCTCCGGGCCACCGCGCGTTGCCCGGGGCCTCGCGCGCCGGCGCCCGCTACGACCGGCAAGGCAACTCGCCGGCGCGGCGCGGCGCGACGACCCTCGATTACTTTGCGTGAGTGTGAAACAAGTCCGGCCTCGGCCGGAGGAAACGGAGATCGGTCATGGCTAGCGTTTCAGCAGCGGACACGAGCTTGGGCACGTCGATCGGGGCCGCGCTCGGCGGAGGCTCACTCGATCGTCAGGCATTCTTGAAGCTCCTCGTGACGCAGCTTCGGAACCAGGATCCGATCGAGCCGCAATCGAACACGGAATTCCTCGCGCAGCTCGCGCAGTTCTCGCAGCTCGAGGAATCACAATCTTTGAATCAAACGCTGCAAGCTCAGACGCTCATGCAGCAGCTCACGTTCGGCGCCTCGCTCGCGGGCCATCAGATTCGCTACGTGGACGCGAACGGCGCCGATCAAACGGGGATGGTGGACTCGGTCCGAGTCGACAGCTCGGGCCTCCTCTTGAGGGTGAACGGAGGGGACGTGCCGCTCGGCAAGGTGTTCGAGATCCTGTCGTCGACCCCGCCGCCCGCGGGCAGCTAGCCCGTATTTCTCACCAAGATGTCGATTGGAGTAATGGAACGAACGAGAAACGCGCGATTCCTGCGGGCCAGCGAGCGACGTCAGATGCTAGGAGCGACGGGTACCCGCGGCGCGAAGCGCCGTGGGTGGAGGCGATACGAAACAGAGTATCGCCGAGGAGGAGCGACGACGCAGATGACGCCGCGCAGCGCGCCGCAGGTCGGCAGCTTGGTGAGAAAGGCGGGCATATCGTCGCAAGGGCTCGAAACGAATAGACACGTTCATCGACGCGCTCGAAGAGGCGCGTCGCCACTCAAGGAGGCATCGACATGTTCTCAGCTCTCACGACGGGGCTTTCCGGGCTGCAGGCCCACCAGTTCCTATTGGACGTGGTGGGTAACAACCTCGCGAACGCCTCGACGACCGGCTACCAATCGAACCGCGTCACGTTCGCGGACCTGCTCAGTCAAATGACACGTCCGCCGTCCTCGCCCGGAGCGTCGATCGGCGGAGTCAACCCGATTCAGGTCGGTCGCGGAGTGCGAACCGCGTCTGTCGACCTCGATACCGCACAGGGCTCGCTCCAGACCACGGGACGGACGTTCGATCTCGCGATCCAGGGCAACGGCATGTTCGAGCTGACCGACGGCTCGCAGAACTTCTTCACGCGCGTCGGCACGTTTGGACTCGACGGCTCGAGCACGCTCGTCGACACGCGATCCGGCCTCAAGGTCAAGTCCGCATCGGGCGGTGCCATCAAGGTCAATCTCAATCAGGTCATCGCGGCGCAGGCGACGCAGAACCTCACGCTCGGCGGCAGTCTCCCGGCGGTGATCACCGGACCGGTGGCCGAGGTGCTGTCGACGTCGGGTGCGTTCAAGACGGGAACCGCGGCCTCCGTTCTCGGCTCGAATTCGGAACCATTCGTCCTCACCGATGGGATGACGCTCACCGTCCGCGTCGACGGCGGCGCCGCGCAAACGGTGACGTTCAACACTGCAGACTTCGCGAACATCGGCGCGGCGACCGCGGCCGAAGTCGCCGCCAAGATCCAGTCCACCCTCGGCGCCGGAGTCAGCGCGACGGCCGTGGGCGGTGCCGTGCAGGTCGACTCGACGTCCCTCGGAAGCGGCAGCGCCATCCAGATCACGGGCGGCACGGCGCAGTCGCTCCTCGGCCTTTCCTCGACCCCCGCGGTCGGCACCGAGTCCGCGGCGACCGGGGCGACGGCCTTGAACTCCCTTCTCGACAACACGACGGACTACGTCGACGGCGACACGATCACGCTCAGCGGAACGGACGCCGACGGCACGGCGGTCTCGGCGACGTTCACGTACGGCGCCGCGAACAATGGCACGACGCTCGGTGAGCTCGTGACGTTCATCGACAACGCGTTTGGCGGATCGACGGCCTCGCTCGACGCCGACGGCAACCTCGTGGTCACGGCGGACACCGCCGGACAGGCCGACATGAGCCTCTCGCTCGAGGACGGCACGTCCAACACCGGAAACATCGATTTCACCACGACGCGCTTCGCCGTCACCACCGACGGCAAAGACAAGGACACGCATACGACGTCGATCGACATCTTCGATTCGCAGGGCCGCGCGCACACGCTGACCCTGAAGTTCCTGCGCGATCAAGCCAACGAATGGACCCTCAACGCGTCGGTCGACCCCAGCGAGGGATCCGTGGTCGACGGCACGGTTTCCGGCATCCTGTTCAACGAAGACGGATCGTTTGCGCGCATCGCAGGCATCGGAAACGGCGACGGCAACCTCGAAGTCCAATGGAACGGCATCGCCACTCCACAGACGATCGACGTCGACTTCGGCGCGTCGGGCACGTTCGACGGCCTCACGCAGCTCGGCCAGTCCTCGACCGCGATCGTCCGCCAGCAGGATGGATTCGAGGGCGGCTCGCTCTCGACCATCTCGGTGAGCCGCGAAGGCGTCATCGAGGGTTTTTTCACCAATGGCCAGACGCTGGCGCTCGATCAGCTCCGGCTGAACTTGTTCGCGAACCCCGCCGGTCTCCTTCGAGTCGGCGACACGCTGTTCCAGTCTTCACCCAACTCCGGATCGGCGATCCCCGCGCTGCCGCTGCAAGGAGGCGCAGGCGCGGTCGTGTCGGGTGCGCTCGAAGGTTCGAACGTCGACGTCGCGCGTGAGTTCGTCAACTTGATCGTGGCGCAGCGCGGGTTCCAGGTGAACGCGCGGTCGATCACGACGGCCGATCAGGTCTTGCAGGAGCTCGTGAACCTCGTCCGGTAATCGTGAACGCGATCGGATCCAGTAGTCCGTAGCGCACTCAGTCGGACGTGCACCCGTGATCCGTGACGCTGCCGGAAACGTTTTCCGACGCCCGGCAGACACGGCTCGCGGGTGCCGTCCCGACTCGATTCGCTCGGCTTCGAACCGGTCGTCGAACGCGTGCGCACGGCCGCGCTTGCGTGCGCGCCGCGGCCGCGACGACCGCGGGCACGGCCTTTGTGATGACGTACCGCCCACGCCTCTAGGGCGACGGCCTCGGCATTCGACGTGGCGAAGCAAAGGAGAGTCATGACGGGAGCGCTCGAGCAAGGAGCCGCACTGTTCGCGCGGACCGCGGTTCACCAGGAGTGGATCGCGACCAACCTCGCGAACATCCAGACGCCCGGCTACAAGCGGCGGATGGCGACGTTCACGTTGCCGCCGGAGAACGGCAACCGACGCGGGCCGCGAGGCGCCGAGCCCGACGGCGGGATCGACCTCAGCCAAGGAGATCTCCGCCAGACCGATGCGACCTTCGATCTCGCGCTCGACGGCCAGGGCTTCTTTGCGATCCAGACGCCGGCGGGAGTTCGCTACACGCGCAACGGAGTGTTCGGACTTCGAACGGACGGGACGCTCGGCGATCGACTCGGGCGCACGGTGCTCGGAACTGCGGGGCCCATTCGTCTCGACGGCAGCGGCGGGCCCGTGACGGTCGACGAAACCGGCGAGTTCTTCCAAGACGGAGACTCGAAAGGAAAGCTCCGCGTCGTCGACTTCGCGAACGCGTCGCGTCTCGTCCCCGAAGAGGGAAGCCTTTTGCAGTCGCGACCAGGCATGGTCGAGCGAGCCGCGCCGGCGACGCGCATTCGCCAGGGCTTCCGCGAAGCGGCCAACGTCGACGAGATGAGCGAGCTCGTGGAGATGCTGATTGCGATGCGCACTCTGGAGGCGAGCCAGAAGGTCACGCAGATCTCGAACGAATCGACGTCGCGCCTCGTGAACGAGAAGTAACCGCGAAAAGGGAACGGAGAAACCAATGATCAAGGCTCTCTACACGGCGGCGACGGGCATGAAGGCCCAACAGCTGTCCGTCGACGTCATCGCCAACAACCTGGCGAACGTGAACACGTCTGGGTTCAAGAAGAGCCAGATCGACTTCCAGGATCTCCTCTACGTGAGCTATCAGCGTCCGGGACTCGACGTCGCGCAGGGATTCCAGGCGCCGACGGGACTCCAGGTGGGAAGCGGCTCGAAGGCCGTCGCGACGACGAAGATCTTCACGCCCGGGACTTTGCAAGGCACCGGTCGAAACCTCGACGTCGCGATCCAAGGCGACGGCTTCTTTCAGGTCACCCTGCCGGACGGGACGAACGCCTATACTCGCGCGGGATCGCTCCAGGTCGATCGCGATCTGAACCTCGTCACTTCGGACGGAAAGCGACTGGTCCCGGCGATCACGCTCCCGTCCGACACGACGGACGTCACGATCGGAGCCGACGGCGGCGTCGCGGTGCGCACCGCGGGCGCCCCGAACTCGCAGACTCAGGTGGGTCAGATCACGCTCGTCCGGTTCGTGAACCCGGCCGGCCTCTCGAGCCGCGGCGCGAACCTCTTCGAAGAGTCGCCGGCGAGCGGATCTCCTCAAACCGTCACGCCCGGAACGCAGTGCGCGGGGGAGCTTCAGCAGGGCTTCCTCGAAGGATCGAACGTCGACGTCGTCACCGAGCTCGTCGGGCTCATCACGGCGCAGCGCGCGTACGAGATCAACTCGCGCGCCATCCGCACGACCGACGAGATGCTCAGCACCCTCAACGCCCTCAATCGATAACGCGAAGGAACGCCCATGACTCGACGTCTACCCGCGCTCGCGCTCGCCGTCACGCTTCTCGGCGTCGCATCCGCCGCGCCGGCCGCACCGGACGGCGCGGCGAAAACCGTGAAGCCGTGTGCGGTCGTCCTTCGGGCATCGGCGGAATCCACCGGCCTCTCCGTACGCCTCGGCGACGTCGCGACGATCGATGGCGGCGACGACGCGCGCCGGAACCGGCTCGAATCGCTCGACGTTGCGGCGACTCCGGGGCCCGGCATTCCGCAATCGATCGCGCTCGAAACCGTTCGCGCATCGCTGCGCGCGGCTGGATTCGACGCCGAAGCGACGAGCTTGACCGGCCCGTTCGAGACGCGATTCGAGACCAGAGCTCGAACGTACTTGCCGTCCGATCTCGCCGAGGCCACGCGCACGTACGTCCAGCGCGCCGTCGACGCGGAGCCGGGCGTCGAAGTGACGATCGAGCCGCCCGACGTCGCCGCGCCGGTCGTCGTCCCGCTCGGCCGCGAGTCGAATGAAATCGTCTTCGATTGGCTCGGGCCGCATCGCGACCGCGGCACCTTGCCGATCACGGTGGAGTTCCGCGTGGATGGCAAGCGCTACTCGAAGCTTCCGCTTCGCGTTTCCGCACGCGCCTTTGCGGACGCGTTCGTCGTGAAGTCCCGCATGCGCCGAGGCGACGCCGTCGGCGCCGCATCCCTCGAGCGAAAGCGCGTCGAAGTGACCGACCTTCGCGAACCCCTCGTTCGCAACGCCAACGAGCTCGCGATACTCCGCGTCGCACGAGATCTCGAGCCCGGAAAGCCCCTCGTCCGGTCCGACTTCTATCTTCCGCCGGCCGTGCGAAAAGGCGAGACGTTGCGGTTGGTCGCGCACCGTGGGGCACTCACCGTGAGCACGCTCGTTCAAGCCCAGAAGGATGGTGTGGTCGGCGACGTCATCCCGGTGGTGAACGTCGACTCTCAACGGATCGTGACCGCGAAAGTGTGCGGTCCGGGGATGATCGAGGCCGATTCGTCGACGCAGCCACAAAGGCCGGCCGACGCACCTCCAGTCGAGGAGACCAACAACCATGAACCGCAACGCTAAGACGGCTCTCACGTCGCTCGTCGTCGTCGCGGCGGCACTCGTCCCCTGCACGGCGCGAGCGCAGTCGCTGTTCAATCGCGGCGAGCACCCGATGCACTCGCTCTACGCCGACGACAAAGCACACGATCGCGGTGACGTCGTGACGATCGTGATCCACGAGCAGCAACGCATCAAGAATGACGAAAAGTCGACGCTCGAGAAAACGACGTCGCTCGACGCGGCGCTGTCGAAGTTCGGCATCAAGCCGAACGCATTCAACCTCCCGGTCGACGCGACCTACGACGCGAAGCGCAAATTCGACGGCGCGGGCACCTACAACAAGGACGGAAGCTTCGAGACGAGCCTCGGCGCCGTCGTCATCGACGTCCTTCCGAACGGAAACCTCGTCATCGAGGGACGCCGCAAGATCAAGGTCGATCGTGAGACCAAGTCGATCAAGATCACCGGGATCGTTCGCCCGCGCGATGTCAGCGCCGCGAACAGCGTGCAGTCGGAAAACGTGGCGAACGCGTCCGTCGAATACGAGGGCGATGGCCCGCTCACGGACACGACGAACAAGGGTTGGTTCGAGACGTTCCTCGACTTCATCTGGCCCTTCTGATCCGACGGGGGAATCGAGATGACGAGAATTCGCATTCGGCCGCAATGGGCATGGTTGCTTGCGTTGGCGATCGCTTCGCACGCGACGGCCGGCTCCGTTCGGGTTTCGGAATTGGTGGACGTCCACAACGTGCGCTCGAACCAACTCACCGGCATCGGCGTGGTCGTGGGCCTCAACCAGTCCGGCGATCAAAGCAAAGTGACGCGACAGATCCTGGCGAGCTACTACTCGCACCTCGGGGGAATCTCGGTCGACGCGCGTGATCTGAATCCGAAGAACTCTGCGCTGGTTTCGGTGAGTGCAACCCTTCCGCCGTACGCGCGAAACGGCTCGGAGATCGACGTCCTGGTCAGCGCGGAAATGGACGCGACGAGCCTCTTCGGCGGAGAGCTGCTCGTCACGGAGCTGAAGGGTCAAGACAATGAGGTCTACGCGATCGCCCGAGGACCGGTGTCCGTCGGCGGATTCATCACTGCAGGGCAGGCGGCGTCGGTGCAGAAGAACCATCCGACGGTCGGACGCATTCCGAACGGCGCCACGGTCGAGCGCGAGGTGCCGATGCGCCCCGTGTCGGCTTCGGGCACGGTCGACCTGGTGCTGCGCCATGCGGGCTTCGCAAACGCATTTCGAGTTGCGGACGCCGTGAACACGAAGTTCCGCGGGACCGCCGCCGCGATCGACGGCGGCACGATCCGCATTCGCGTGCCCGATGAATTCGCGAAGGAACGCTCCACCGACTTCATCCAGCAGCTGCTCGGGCTCTCCGTCGAACCCGAAGAGGTTGCGCGTGTCGTCATCAACGACCGCACGGGAACGGTCGTCGCCGGTGAGCACGTGGTGATCGACACGGTCATCATCACGCACGGCAACCTCAGCTTCACCGTCAGCGAATCGCCCATCGTGTCCCAGCCCGCACCGCTTTCCGACGGCAAGACCGAGGTCGTCCCGCGTACCGAAGTGACCGCAAACGAGGAGCAAAAGGCGCTCGTTGTCGTGCCCGGTGGCGTCACCGTCAAAGAAGTGGCCGAGGCCCTCAACGCGCTCGGTGTGTCGCCGCGAGATCTCAGCCAGATCTTCCAAGCCCTCAAAGTTGCGGGCGCCCTGCATGCCGAACTGGTGATCATGTGAGCTTGACGGACCTCAACCTGGGAACCCTCGCGCCGCCGACCGGCCTCGCCGCATTTCGCGCGCCTGCCGGCGCGGTCAAGGGCGGCGCGGCGGCCAAGGCGCAACGCCTTCACGAGGTGTCGACACAATTCGAGTCCCTTTTCCTGTCGATGCTCGTGAAGGAGATGACCGCCGGGCTCACCGGGCTCTTTGGCGAAGGCGCCGGCTCCGAGATCTATCGCGGTCTGTTTCAATCGACGCTCGGCGATTCGCTCGCCGGTAAGGGATTCGGGCTCGCGGCGCAGATCGAGAAGTCGCTCGGTCCTCCGCCGGCGACCATCAAGAGCGGCGCCGCGTCGCACGGCCCGTTACCCCTGACGACGCGTTTTTCCGTTCCTGCAGCAAGACCTCTGACCCGCGTCGACACGCGCGCGATGGCGCGCACGGCGCCAACCCCCTCGGCCGGAGCGACACCATGATCGAGATCGACATCGACAATGCGCCGACTCCGCCGGCGACGGCGATCGGCCACCTCGAGGCGAACCTGCGTGACGAGCTCGCCATTCGGCGGCGCCTCCTCGAAGCCGAGACGTCGCTCGCCGACGCGGTGCGCGCGTTCGCGGCGGCGGACGTACTCGAAGCCCGCGTCGAGGCCCTCCGCCTCCTGTCCGAAAAGGCTCGCGAACTTTCCGAGGCGCGCGTTCCGCTCGTCGCCGCGATCACGAAGGAATTCGGGCTCGCGCACGACGCGTCGCTGCGCGAGATGTGTGGTCGCCTGTCGCCGGAGAGGGCCGAAGGCATTCGAATCCTGCGCGAGGATCTGCGATCGGTCCTCCTCGAGACGCAGCTTCGCGTGCGAACCGACGCGATGCTGCTTCGCCAGGCGCTAGACGTCGTGTCGACGCTCCTCCACGTGATCGCCGGGCCACCGGACGCGCCGAAGTCGTACGCGAGCCTTGGACGGCTCGCGGCGACCGACGCCCCGCCGGTCCTCTTCGACGCGGATCTCTAGAGAAAGAACGTCCCATGATGCTTGGCTTCGACATCGGATTGCGAGCGCTGCTCGCCTCGCAGATCGCGCTCGACGTGACCGGCAACAACGTGGCCAACGTCGACACGCCCGGCTTCACGCGGCGGAGCATTCGATTCGCGGCGTTGAGCCCGACGATCTCTGGCCCCCGAATCCAGGCCGGCCGCGGCGTCGAGGTCTCCGACGTCAGGCGCGTCGTCAACGACTTCGTCACGGCTCGTCTCCAGAGTTCGAACTCGAGCCTCGGAGGCGCAGAAGTGCAGCGTGATCGGCTGCGCGACATCGAGAACGTGCTGGGCGCGGGCGGCGATTCGGATCTCGGGACGTCACTCGACAGCTTGTTCTCGTCCCTTTCTGCTTTGACCGCGGAGCCAGACAGCAGCGAGCGCCGAAGCTCGGCGCTGTCTTCGGCCGAGGCCGTCGTGCGCGAGTTTCGGCGGCTCTCCTCCGACCTCGCTGGCGTCGATGCCGACGTCGGTTCGCAGTTGGCATCGAGCATCAGCGAGGTGAATCGCATCTCGTCGACGATCGCGAACCTCAACGTTCGCATTCGAGAGGCCCGAGCGGCAGCGGGCGGAAACGTTGGAGCCTCGGCCGAATTCGAGGACGCGCGCGACGCCGCCTTGCAGGAACTTTCGAAGATCGTGGACGTGCAAACCGTGACCGCGGCGGACGGAACGATCTCGGTCATCTCGGCAGGCCGACTCCTCGCTTCCGGCTCCCGTGCAGGAACCCTGCGTCTCGACACGACGCCGTCCGGCGAGTTCCAGGTCAAGTACGGTTCGGGCGCCGACCCGCTGACGTTTCGAAACGGACAACTGCCCGCATTGCTGGACCTCTCGTCGAACAAGATTCCCGGCCTTCGAAGTCAACTCGACGATCTGGCCAAGAACCTCGCGCTCGAGTTCAACCGGATCCATGCGACGGGCGTTCGCCTGTCGGGTCCGCTGCAGTCGGCGACGTCGTCACAGCCGGCCATCGACCGAAATGGCAACGGCGACCCGAACGACGACGTGCTCGCGAACGCCGGTCTCCCGATCGATCCGAAGAGTGGCGTCCTCCAGGTCGCGGTGGTGAACCTCGCGACAGGCGCGGTCGACCGAACATCGATCACGATCGACCCCCAAACGACGACGATGACGTCGCTCGCAGCAGCCGTAGACGCGATCGCTCACATTCGAGCGCAGGCGGACGACTCGGGTCGCCTGCGCATCACCGCGGAATCGGGGTACGGATTCGAATTCAGTCCGCGCCTCGACCCCCTCCCCGACCGCGCAAGCTCGTTTGGTTCCGTCCACGGCACGATCACCAGCACGGCGACCCCCGGAAGCACGTTTGCGTTGGCGAACGGAAACACGCTTTCCGTGTCGGTCGACGGCGGCGCCTCGCAAACGGTGACGTTCAACTCGGGCGACTTCGCCGACATTTCGCAGGCGACCGCCGACGAGGTAGCGGCGGTGCTCAACGCTCAACTCACCGGCACATCCGCCTCGGTCAGCAACGGAAAGGTCGTCCTGGCGAGCCTCACCTCCGGCCCGTCGAGTTCGCTCGCGATCACCGACGGGATCGGCACGCCAGCCGCGACGCTCGGCTTGTCCACGACGCTCGAGACCGGCAGCACGACCTCCGCGAGCCCGCGCATCGAGGGGAGCTACAGCGGAACCACGAACGACTCGTTCACCTTTCGCGCGCTGTCCAACGGCACGATCGGTCTCACGGCTGGTCTTCAAGTCGGCGTGTTCGACGCGAATGACACGCAAGTCGCCGTGCTCGACGTGGGTTCGACCTACATTCCCGGAGGCGCGCTCACGGTGGCCGACGGCGTCGTCGTGCGGTTCTCGGCTGGGGCGATCAGCGCGACCTCCGGCGATTCGTTCAAGCTGGACCTCGTCGGCCAACCCGACACGGCGGATATCCTCCCGGCACTCGGACTTGCGGGCTTCTTCACGGGAGCGACCGCCGACACGATCGCCATCGATCCTTCCGTCGACGGCAAGCCCTCGGCCATCGCGCTCGGGCTCGGCCCCGACGCAGGCGACAACGGCGCCGCCGTTCGCTTGGCGGCGCTGGCGTCGCGTCGCCTCGACGGGCTTTCCGGCCTCAGCGCCTCCGAGTTCCACGCCGCGCTGGTCACGGGAGTCGCGCAGGACGTGCAATCGGCCGATCAGGTCGCAACCGTACAGCAGTCGGTCTTCGACGGACTCTCCAAGGAACGTGAATCGGTGTCCGGCGTCTCGCTCGACGAGGAAATGGTCAACATGATCCAGTTCCAACGATCGTTCGAGAGCGCAGCTCGGTTCATCTCGGTGACCAACCAAGTCTCGCAGGAACTCCTGAACTTGATCCGGTGAAAGCGACATCGCGATGACACTGCGCATTTCCTCCAACAGCTTCTATCTTCAGGCGCGCGCGAACCTGAACGCGAACTTGCTCCGTCTCGCGAGGGCGCAAGACGAGGTCTCGTCGGGCAAGAAGCTGCAACGGCCATCCGACAATCCAGCGGCCGCATCGCGCGTGCTCGCGCGAAAACGCGACGAGTCGTCGCTCGACCGGCTGCTCGCGAACGTCGCCGATGCGCGCTCCACGATCGACCCGGCGACCGGCGCGTTGCAGCAGCTCTCCAATCTGTTGTCCGACGTGGAAACCCAAGTGCTCGACGCGATCAATGGCGCACGAAACGCGTCGGATCGGAGGACTGCGGGCAATGCGATCGACGAGGCAATCAAACAGGCCCTGACGATCGCAAACTCGTCCGCGGACGGGCGATTCCTCTTCGGAGGCACGCGAACAGACCAGCCGCCATTCGTCGAGAGCGCATCCGGGACGTCCGACGTCGTCGCATTCAACGGAAGTACGACGACGCGCGAAGTCGAGATCTCGCGTGGCGCGTTCTTGGCGACCGGCTCGTCGGGCGAGGCGCTCTTCGGACCGACGGGACGGGGCCGCACCGTCTTCCAAACGGAAACAGGAGCCCGTGCCTCGTCGAGCGGCGGCGACAACGGGATCGGGTCGACGCTCCTGCGGGTGAAGCACACGGCGACGACGTACGGCGACGGATCTCTCCCGGGCGGCGGCGACTCGGCATCGGGCGCCGTCCCCAGCGCATCATCCGCGTCGTCGGACACCGTCATCGGACAGGCCGGCACGCACAAGATCCATCTCACCGTGTCGGCCGACGGCGTCACCGGCACGGTTTCGCTCGACGGAGGTCCGGCCGTGGCGTTCGTCACTGCGGGCGCCTCCGACACGGAAGTCGCGAGCACGGTCGGCGACACCGTCCATCTCGACCTCACGGGCGTCACGGCGGGTTTCGACGGCGATGTGTCCCTCGTCTCGCAGGGAGTCCTCACGAACGAGGCCGGACTCGGTTCGACTCCGATCACCTACGGGGCCAATCAGACGTTCACGGATCCAACGACGCAAGTCGAGACGCACATCGACACGACGAACGTCGTTCGAAGCGGTCGCGTCGCGGTGACGTACAAGGGGACTCAAGGTCTTTTCGAGACGCTCATCGCCATTCGGGACGACCTTCGCCAAGCCGGTTCGCGCCCGGCGGACGAGACGACCGACCTGGTGAGGGGCCGTCTCGAGGACCTTCGCTCCAGTCGGGACGCGGTCATTTCCGGCCTCAGCGAGCTCGGATTTCGATCGTCGCTGCTCGATGGAACCGAGACGCGCCTGCAGGACGCCAAGGACACCGTCACGACCGCGCGCGCGCGGGACGAAGACGTCGACATCGGTGAAGCGATTCTCAAGCTACAGACCGAGGAAACGCATCTCCAGACGGGCCTTCAGCTGACCGCACGGCTGTTCAACCTGTCGCTCTCCAACTTCCTGAGTTGATAGGGGGACGGAACCATGGCAGGCATCGATCCGATTCCCGGCGCGGGGTCGCCCACGCCCATCGCGAAGGTCGACCCTTCGTGCCCATCGTGCGCATCGTCGAAGAAAGCGCACGCGCTGCCGTTCGGCGGCTTGCTCGAGGACGCACTGCGCCGTCTCGAGGCGCTCGACGGAAACTTGCGTCCGAAGCCGACCGCCAAGGGCGAGGTCAACGTCGACAAACTCCAGTCGGAGCTGAAGCAGGCGGACGCCGCGATGCGCTCGGCGGAGGAAATCCGAGCGCTCCTCCTGCGCGCGTACCAGCGCCGCACGACGTGACGTCCCACGCCGCTCCGAGCAGGCGATGCTGCCGACCGACGAATCGGAATGGAGCGGCGAGAGGCGAAACAGGACCGACGACGACAGGACGCCCTCCGAACCCGGCGACTCACCGTGTCGAGCGCGCTCGGCGACGCGTCGATATTCTTGAACGCACCGCAAGCGGCGCCGAGTGATCGCCTTGCGCGTGAAGGGCGCCGTCGCGCGCGACGCTTGTTGCGTTTTCTCGACGCGAGCTTCGAGACGGACGAGGATGGCCGATCGCCTGCAGCTCGCATAACCTCGCACGCCGCCGACGTCTCGCGCAAATCGGCGTCAACGAACGCGCAACCCCGGTGATCGGAACGAGCGTTGCGACTTCCGCGAGCCTCTCGTCGTCCGCTACCACCGTCGAGTCGAAGGCCGTTTCTCCGATGTCGTCTCTGCCCATCTCTTCAACGATTCGCGCGGCGATCGCTCGCCGACTCCTGCTCGTCGTCCCGAGATCGCCGGCCCGTGGCGACATCCCGCGACGCCTCACGCCCGACGAACCATGGAATCGGATCACGAGGATTCCAACGACTCTCCTGAAGTTCTGAACGGAGGCAATCTCATGTCCGAAGCGGATCAAGAAAAGGTGAAGGTAGCCGACGCGGCACCGGCGAAAAAAAAGGGACTCCCGAGCATGGTGTGGCTGGGCGGCCTCGCCGCCGTCATCATCGCCGCCGCGTACATGGCCGTCGAGTTCGTGTTCCCTGCATCGACGCCGAGCACGCAGCACGAAGTCGAGAAGCCCAAGCCTCAGCCGAAGATGTTCCGCGACGTGCACACGCTTCCCGCGATGCTCGTGAACCTCGCCGGATCCGGCGGCAAGCGCTACCTGAAGATCGGCATCGCCGTCGAGTACGAAGCCTCGGACGTCGAAGTGATCAAGAAGAGATTCGAAGAGCGAAAGCCATCGATCCAGGATCGGTTGATCGAGGTCCTGTCGGCACTCACACTCGAAAAGATCAACGATCCGGAAAACAAGACCCGGCTCAAGGAGATGGTGTCGAAGGACCTGACGAAGATCGTGTTCGAGGACGACACGCCCCTCAGCGCGCGTCCCGTCGAAGCTCGCGGCGAAGGCGAACACGAGAAGTCCGCGGCCAAGGCGAGCTCCGACGAGCCCGTCGCCGGCCACGTCTCCAAGATCCTCTTCACGGATTTCGTGGTGCAGTAGCAGGCGCCGGCGCCCGCGGATCGCGACGGAATCAGCCGGCGAGGGACTTCACGCGCGCCCTCGGATCGACGAGCTCCGTGAGCCTCACGCCGAATCGCCCGTCCACCACCACGATCTCTCCGCGTCCCACGAGCGTTCCGTTCACGAGAACGTCGGCTGGTGCCTCGGCGATACGGTCGAGCGTCACGACCGCTCCCGGTTGGAGTCGCATCAGCTCGTCGATGCGCATGAGCGTCCGCCCCACTTCGACGGATGCCGGAACCGTGATTTCGTAGAGCCTTTCGATGTCGCGCGTCGCGGACGGTGGCACTGTCGACGGCTCCATCGTCCCGAAGTGCGCCTGCGCCGCCTGGAAGCCGCCACTCTCGGGCGCGGCCTCCGGATTCCCCATCACGTCGGTCATGGCTTGCCTCCCGTCACGTTCGTGCGCTCGCTCTTCCGTTCGACTCGAAACGTCCATTTCCCGCGATACTGCCCGAGGCGCCCTCGCTGGATCGCGCAAGGTCCGCTCGCCAGTTCCACTGCGTCCGTGATCGAACCGTCGAGGAGGAGGACGTCGCCCACCTCGAGACGCACCAATTCCTCCACGGTGACGATGGTTCGTCCGAGGACCACGGCCACGGGAACCCGCACGGGTTCGAGGAGCGCGATCCATCGATCCGTGAGATCCTTCCCTTCCAGCTTCACGTTCTTCGTCGAAGTCGATCCTTCGACGCGCGCGCGAAGCGCTCTCGCGGGGAGCCCGATCCAGAGTCGCCCGGACACCCCATCCCAGGCGAATTCGAACCGAGCCCACAAGAGGGCCGACTCCCGGGGCCCCGCGTATGCCTCGCGCTGCCGGTTGCCGAGAACCAGCGGAGCTCCAAAGAGCGGCTCGGTCGCTTCCGAGATGCTGCCGACGAGCGTCGCCGCTTCCGCGTCGAGGATCGCCAACTCCACCTCGGTGAGCGGTCGCTCCACCGACTCGTTCGCCGTGCGCAACTTCGATCTCACGAGTGCCGCGGCGAGCGACGATTCGATCACGGCCTCGCCCTCGTCCGCGTCTCCGCGAATTCGAAGCGAGAAACGGATCACCGACTCGACGTCGCCCGGTGCGTAGTCCTTCGCGAGCCCAAACGCACCCAGGCTCGCTTGGATTTCCCCGCTGAACCACGCCTCGAGGTTGAACTTCACGCGGTCCGCGGCGCGGCGCAGCGAGTTTTCGAGGGCCGCGCGCTTGCCTCTGGACAGCGCGTCGGGTGACTCGAACATGGCCGGCGTTGCGGACCCGTAGTCGATCGGAGGCGTGCCGGCGGAAGTCTCTTTTCGTTTCGACGTGCGCGCCTTGGCCGTCGCGGTGGCAATCGCCGGTGCGGCTGCCTTCGGAGCATCGGCCGCTTCCGCGTCGTTCGAATACGACGCGAGCAGAGCCTGGATCTCGTCCGCGGAGAGGATGTCACCCATGACTCGATTCGCTTCTCACGTCGTCCGTGCTCGCTCGTTCCTGGCCGTCGGCCTCGTGCAAAGAGGTCGTCGTCCGATGCCTCGTTCGACCCGCCGCGTTCCTTCGCATTGCGTTGGCCCTCACTTCCCGTCGGCCGGCGTCGCGTCGTCGGGAGTGACCGGCAAGAGCTTCCCGAGCTTCGCCGTGACCTCCGAAGCCTTGTCGACCGGCATCGCCGCGATGATCTTCGCCGTCTTCTTCTTCTCGACGCGCGAGAGGATCTTTGCCGCTTCGCTCGTGCCGAGCGCCACGAGCCGCTCGGCGGCGGCATCCGCGGGCATTTCGTCGTACACCGAAGCCAAGGCCCTGAGATTGGCCTCCTCCGCCGTGGACAGCCGCACGATCTCCTTGTCGAAGCGCCCTCGCTTGTCGTCGAGGTCTTTCGCCTTCGAGAGGATCTGATCGCGCAGCTTCGCGAGTTCGTCGCGACGGTCGTCCAAGTCCGAGCGCATGCGCTCGAGCGTCGCCTCGCGCACGTCGGCGGACGCCGTGCGACGCTCCAAGTCCGTCCGCGCGCTTTCGAGCTGGCGCATGAGCGCGCTGAACTGCGGCTCCGTGTAAGGACTCGGGAGCTTGAACGAGACGTCGACGGCCGCCTCGGCGCCGCTCGACCCGCTCGCGGCATCGGCGTTTGCTCCTGCTCCTGCCGGCGCCGGCTTCTCGGTCGTCGCGTTCTCGTGGGACTTCCCGGCGTCGGATTCCGGCGTGCCTTCCTTCGCCGTCTTCTCGGACTCCTTCGGCTTGTCGGACTCCGACGCGTCGGGCTTCTCCGTCGACTTGTCGCCGGCCACATCCGTCCCCTTGTCCTTTTCCTTTTCCTTGTCGGCGCCCGGTTTCTCGACCCCCTCGGTGATCGGCGGCTGCGCGCGCTTCTTCAGCGTCACGAACAGAATCGTGGCGCCGCCGAAAAGAACGATCGCACCGACTCCGGCGATCGCCATCTTGATGGCCTTGCTCGGCATCTTCATTCGCTCCTTGTCCCGGCCGGGTCGTGATGCTGCCTCAGGAATCGGTCCCGGGCGACCTCGTCCAAGATCTTCGCGTCCTCGGCTGCAACGATCAGGGCGTGCTCCTCGAGTCGCCGGCGACGCAGAGACTCGAGCGCTCGCTCGTCGCGACGGCGCTCGAGATACTCGATCCGCGCGCGCTCGACGCCCCTTTCCGCTTCCTCGAGCACTGCCGTCGTACGAACGACGTCGGCGTCGAGCCGGTCGATCGCCGCGAGAACGACTCGCAGAGAACCGGCCGACGCGGGAAGCCCATCACGAAGGTCCGTGAGCGACGCCTCGAGTCGATGGCGCGCGCCTCGGATCGCCGCGAGCGACGCGGCCACGCTCGTGGAGCGGGCCATCGCATTCCCGTACGCGACGCGTGCGAGACGGGACTCCGCCGAGCGCCACTTCAACAGCCGCTCGAGTGCAAAACGAAACGGCTTCATGCGGCATCGCTCCCGCCAAGAAGCCGCAACAGCTCTTTGACACTGGCATCGAACGGCGCCGCTTCGTGCGACCCTTGACGCAAGTAGTCGCGAAGCTCGGCGTATCGAGTCACGGCCTCGTCGAGCAGCGGATCACCGCCCGCCCGGTAGGCGCCGACTTGGATGAGGTCGCGGTGATCGACGTACGCCGCGTACAGTTCACGGAATCTCTGTGCGGCGCGACGATGCGCGTCGCTGACGAGCCTCGGCATCGAACGGCTCACGCTCGCCAGGAGATCGATCGACGGAAAATGACCCTCGTTCGCGAGACCGCGCGACAACACCACGTGACCGTCGAGAAGCGAGCGCATCGTGTCGGCGACGGGATCGTTCATGTCGTCGCCCTCGACGAGCACGGACAGGAATCCCGTGATCGAACCGCGCTCCGTCGAGCCGAGCCGTTCCACGAGGCGCGGCAGCGTCGCGTACATCGACGGCGGGTAGCCCTTCGCCGTGGGCGGCTCGCCCATCGCGAGTCCGGCCTCCCGCAACGCCGCTGCGAAGCGCGTCACCGAATCCATGAGGAAGAGCACGTCCTTTCCGCGATCGCGGAAGTGCTCCGCGATCGTGACGGCGGCAAACGCGGCTTTGAGCCGGAGAGTCGTCGGTGAGTCCGACGTCGCGACGACCACGACGGACCGCGCGAGGCCCTCGGGCCCGAGCGTTTCCTCGAGAAACGCTCGTACCTCCACGCCGCGCTCGCCGACGAGCGCGATCACGCTCACGTCCGCATCCGTTTCGCGCGCGATCTTCGCGCAGAGCGTGCTCTTCCCGATTCCGCTCCCCGCGAAGACGCCGATGCGTTGCCCGCGACCGCACGTCAGGAGTCCGTCGATCGCGCGGACGCCCGTCCCGATCGGACGCGACACGATCTGTCGATCCAGAGGGGCCGGCGATTCGCGCTCGAGAGGCATTTCCGGCGCGGGTGGGAACGGCGGCCCGGAATCGATCGGTTGTCCCAGCGCGTCGACGACTCGTCCGAGCAGAAACTCCCCGGCACGAATGCCGAGGCGCTTTCCGGTCCCCCGGACCGTGGCTCCGGCAGTGACGTCGCTCGCGTCGCCGATGGGAAGGAGGACGGCGACTCCATCGCGGAACCCGACCACCTCCGCTTGGATCGTGCTTCCCGTCGCCGACGTCCCGTCGATGCGGCAAAGCTCCCCGATGCGCGCAACGAGGCCTTCGCATTCGAGCACCGGCTTCACGAACCGCGTGACGCGCCCGCACGCACTGTGCAGCGGCACGCCCGGCAAACGCGACTTGTAGGCGTCGAGCGACGTCATGCCGGGCCTCCGAGGAGTTCCTCGCGAATTCGGTTCATGGCCACGTGTACGCCGGCTTCGATGGGTCCTTGCAGCGTATCGACCACTGCGGATCCCCGCGCAACGCCCGCGTCCGCACGGAACTCGGTGCCCGACTTCGCGATGAAATCCGGGGACCGTTTGCGCAGCGTGTCGACGTCGTCCGGATTCAATCGAACGACGACGCTTCCACCGCCGCGCCGGGCGAGGGCTTGCTCGATCGCCGGGCCGAGCAGAGATTCGATTCGAGCGCGGCCGTCGCGCAGCTCTTCGCCGAGGACGCGCTCCGCCGCAGCGAGAGCAAGCGCCACCGCCTCGCGCTCCAACTCCGATCCGAGCGACTCGAAACGACCGCGGATTTCCGCAATCGCGCGCGTGCACTCCCGCAGCGCAGCCTCTAGCTTGCCGGCCGCAACGTCGACGGGAGGCGGACCCGGCTTCGCCGCGGCTGCGGCTTGCGAGCCCGTCGAGACGATCCGCACCGCCGTCACGGGTCGGTTCAGTCGGATCGTGCTCATTCGATCAACGCTTCCATGCCGGCGCGACGCAACGTGGCCTCACCCGATTCGATCAGCTTCCACGCCGCACCCACGAGCAGCTTCTGCGCTTCGGTCACTTCGGAAAGCGATACGGCGCCGAGCGACTCCTTTTCCTCGAGGATCTGCTCGCGTCGCTTTTCCGAGACGTTTTCGAGGATCAACGTCCGAATCGGCGGTGCCGCACCCTTCAGGATCAGCGCCAGCGTCTTCATGTCGACGGTGGAGATCGACTTCTGGATCGCCTTTTTCTCGAGGAGTGGAAGGTCGTCGATGGTGAACATCAGCTCGCGGATCCGCCCGGCGGCGACGTCGTCGCTCTCGCGAATGCGGTCGAGGATCATCTTGTCGGATCCGGGCGGCAACATCGTCAGGATCTCGGCCACGACTCGGAGGCGCCGCTGATCGTCCCCTTTGCTCGCTTGTCGCGACGCTTTCGACGTCACCGCGGACAATACCCGCTCGACGACACGGGCCGGCGCGGCATCGGGGGATGCGAGAGCGGAGATGATTTCCGTCTGTCGCTCGGCGGGAAGCCGTTTGACGATCTCCGCTGCGCGCGGCGCTTCCATTTCACGGAACAGAATCGTCGCGACGGAGTTCGGTTCGCTTTCGAGTGCGGCAGCGAGTCGATCGGCCGCGATGGTGCGAAGCATCGCGCGCGGGCCCGTGACCCCGACCTG
The DNA here is from genome assembly GCA_016178505.1 of Planctomycetota bacterium. Lineage (GTDB taxonomy): Bacteria > Planctomycetota > JACOTG01 > JACOTG01 > JACOTG01 > JACOTG01. Next base: position 11,538 of record JACOTG010000060.1, on the reverse strand, counting down.
GGATGCCGCCCGCGTCCAGCGATCGGGGCCCGTCGCCCCTTCGAGCGCCGACTTCAGCGCCTCGATCGGGCGGTCCGAACCGGCCCCGCCGCCCCCTTTTTCGAGCTCGTTGACGAACTCCTGAGCGATCGACTTTCGATCGACGTTCTCGAGGCCGCGCTCTTCGACCGCGGCAGCCGCAGCGACGAGCTTGACGAGATCGTCATCCGGAAGGTCCGTGAGCAGCTTCGCGGCCGTGCTCGGCTCGAGCACGGTCACGAGCACCGCGGCCTTCTCCGGTCCACTCAACGCTTTCGGTGGCATCGACGATCCTTGCTTGGTTCTCGATCGCTTTCGGCGATCGACGGTGACTCAGACCTCAGGCCCTCACTGACGTCCTTCGTGGATCCAATTGCTCAGCACGCGGCCGGCGGCCTGCGGGCTTTGCTCGACCAATTGCCCCAGCTCCGAGGAGATCCGTCTCGCCTGGGCTTGCGCCACCGCGGTCGCGGAGGACGCAGCGTCGCCGATCTTGAGGACCGCAGGGCCCCCGAGCTGAGCGGCAGTCGGATTGAGCGCGTCCTTCACGGCCTGAAGTCCCGGGTGATCCCCGGACGCGGCGACGGCGGCGGCGAGCGCCGCTGTCGGCGAATTGCCCTGCGCCGCACGTCCACCGGTTTCCACGCCGCCGGACGACGCAGCCTTCTTCTTTCCTTTGCGCAGCAGGAGCGCCCAGACGACGGCGAGCACGATCACGGTGGCGAGCGTCGCGCCGTAACGGATGAGCTCATCCACCAGCGTCGAACGTCCGACGGGTTCGACATTCTTGTCGGCGTCGGCGGGGTTCGCCTGCGCCGGTTTGAACGTCGCACCGGTCATCTCGAACGAGTCGCCGCGCTTGGCGTCGAACCCAACCGCCGTCTTCACGATTCCCTCGAGCTTCGGCAGCGTGGCCGCGAGCGACTCGTCTGCGAGGACGCTCACCGCCAACCGCTTCACGTCCACGTTGTCCTTCACGGACCGCGTGACCGTTTTCGGGATCTCGTATTCTTTCGTCGAGTCCGAGGTGCTGCTTTTCTGTGGTGCCGCCGGTGCCGCAGCGGCGCCGCCGCCCGCGACCGACGCCGCGCCGCCGGAGGATTGCGGCGTCGTCGACTCGGTTTCCTTCGTCGTCTCGCGCTTCGGCACGCCGGTCGAGAACTTCTCGACGGTCTCCTCGCCCTTCTGGAAGTCGAGCACCGCGCTGACGCGGACGAAGACCTTGTCCGGGCCGAATGCCTTGTCGAGCATCGATTGCGCCTTGTCGCGCAGGTACTCCTCCATCGACTGCTGCACTTCGAGCTGCCGCGCGACGGGGCCGTTCGCTTTCTCGTCCCGCAGATCCGTGAGCGCACGTCCCTGCGCGTCGAGAATCGTGACGTTCTCGGGCTTGAGGCCTTGCACCGCGTGGGCGACGAGGCTCGCGATCGCCGCGACCTGCGACGGCTGCAGGCGTGAGCCCGGTCGCAGCTTCAGCACGACCGACGCGGTGGCGGCCTCCTCGCGATCGGCGAACGCCGACTCCTTCGGCCGCGCGAGGTGGACGCTCGCTTGCTGAACGGGCTCGAGCTGATCGATCGTACGGGCAAGCTCTCCTTGCAACGCGCGTGTGTAGTTCACGTCCTGGAGGAAGTCGGTCAGCGCGAACGAAGGCTTGTCGAATAGCTCGAATCCGGTCGACCCGCCCTTGATCGCACCGGCGGCCGCCACCTTCATGCGCATGCGGTAAACCTGATCGGATGGAACGTACACGCTCGTTCCGCCGCCGCCGATCTGGTACGGGACCGACGCCGTCTCGAGTTCCCGGATGATCGCGTCGGCATCGGCCGGTTCGATGTTCGCAAAAAGCAGCCGGTAGTCCGGTCGTCCGGCCCAGATTCCCAGCGCGCCGACGGCGATCGCTGCGCCGAGCGTGAGCACGAGGATCCCGATCCGCTTCGTGAGCGGGATGTCGCCCCACACCTTGCGCAGGTTCGCGAGGAAGTCCATCGGACGATGCGTCTCCTGACTAGTCTTTCACTGCAACGGCAGCCGCGAGACCTCGGGGTCCACGTCCGTCACGCGGCATCACTACAAGGGCAGCCGCGAGATCTCCTGGTACGCCTCCATTGCGCGGTTTCGGACCTCGACCAAGAGCCGCATCGACAGATCGGCCTTGCTGAGCGCGATCATCACTCGGTGCAGGTCGTCGCTCGATCCCGTAGCCACGCCCTTGGTCGCCGCGTCGGCGTCCGTCTGCAGGCGATTGACGTCCGAAAGCAACTGCGAAAGCACGTCCGAGAAGCGCTCCGCCGCATTTCCCTTCGCCGCGAACTTGCCGATGCCGCCCGCGCCGGCACTCGCAATCGATCCGTCGTCGCCGCGCGGAATCCCACGGATTTCCATGACTACCTCCCGATGCTCAACGTTTGGACGATCATTTCCTTGAGCGATCGCATCGCCGCGAGATCGGCTTCGTATCCGCGCGCGGCCGTCATGAGGTCGACCATCTCCATCGGGACCTCGACGTTCGGCATGCGCACGTATCCCGCCGGGTCCGCGTCGGGGTGACCGGGCTTGTAGACGACCTGGAACGGCGACCGATCCTCGACGATCCCACCGACCCGGACGCCGCGCGGCACGTCCCGGAGAGCCTGGTCCATGACCGGCTCGAACACGACGAGGCGCCGCCGATAAGGCCCACCACCCGGGCCGCCGCGAGTGACGCCGGCATTCGCGATGTTCGCCGCAATGACGTCCATCCGAAGTCGCTCGGCGGAGAGTCCGCTCGCGCTGACCTCGAGCCCGCTGAAGAACCCGTTCATTCCCATGTCCGTCTCCCTCGTCCGTTCTATGCGTGTCCGGTCACGGCGACTTTCATCACCGCGACGTCGCTGTCGAGAAGCCGGATGTACGTCTGGTAGAGAAGGGCATTGCGGGTGAGTTCACCCATCTCGCGCTCGAGGTTCACCGTGTTGCCGTCGCCCCGCGCCACGACGTCCTCGCGATCGACGACTTGCGCCTCGGGTAGTTGCGAAAGATCGAGCGATCCGCCGCCCGCCTGCCCTTGGAGGAAACCTCGCACGAGCTCCTCGAACTTCACGTCGCGACTCCGGTACCCCGGCGTGTTCACGTTGGCGAGATTCGCCGTGACGACGCGCTGGCGAAGCGTCGTCACGTCCATGAGCTTCGCGATCAGATCTGCGTTGTCGTTCCAGATCCTCATGGCTCATCCCCTTCCTTCGGCATCCGCCGGCGGCGACGCCGACGTCACTATTCTTCCGACGCGCGCCGTCGCGCGTCGTTGCGGCAGGATTCCTTCCGCCTCGTATCGTCGGATCTTGTTGTAGAGCGTGCGCGGCGACAGCCCGAGCTTCCGTGCCGCCTCGGATTGGTTGAAGCCGGTTTCGGAAAGCGTCTTGAGGATCGTCTCGCGCTCGAGATCGGAGAGCATGCGCACGGGCGGCGTCGCCGTCGCCGGCGGCGCCGCGGGGGCGAGGTGCGGCCGCACGTGCTCCGCTCGCAGCGTTTCGTCTCGAACGAGCACGACCAATCGCTGCACGAGATTTTCCAATTCCCGCACGTTTCCGGGCCACGGATGCCGGCTGAGGAGGTCGAGCGCCTCGGGGCTCACCCGCTGGAGCGGCGACCGAGCTTCGCGGGCGTAACGAGCGAGGAAATGCTCGACGAGCGGCGCGACGTCGGCAACGCGCTCTCGGAGTGGCGGAATCGGGATCGGCATCACGTTCAATCGATAGAAGAGATCGCCGCGAAACCGACCCGCCGCGACTTCCGTTCCAAGGTCACGATTCGTCGTCGCGAGCACGCGAACGTCCGACCGGAGCGTCGTCGTTCCGCCGACGCGCTCGAACTCCTCTTCCTCGAGCACGCGCAAGAGTTTCGGCTGCAGAGTGAGCGGCAGCTCTCCGATCTCGTCGAGAAGGAGCGTGCCACGGTTCGCGAGTTCGAACCTTCCTTCGCGCCGGCGAACCGCGCCCGTGAACGCACCCTTCTCGTGGCCGAACAACTCGCTCTCGAGGAGCGACGGCGCGAGCGCGGCGCAGTTGACGCGGATGAACGGCGCGGAACGTCGCGGACCGAGATAGTGGATTCGGTGAGCGACGAGCTCCTTTCCCACGCCGCTCTCCCCCTGTATGAGCACCGTCGCCTTCGTGGGCGTCACGCGATCGATCGCTTCGAGAACGTGCACGAGCGCCGGCGACGTCTCGCCGATCGAGCGCCACGCTTCTTCTGCCGGCGGGCGCGGGCGGACTTCGACGACGGGCGCCAGCGCGCGACGACGCGCGTCGAGGCGCGCGAGCAGCATGTCGATCTGCTCCAGGGAAAAGGGCTTCGCGAGGAAGTCTTCGGCTCCGTTCTTCGTCGCCGCCACGGCGTCCGACAGCGTTCCATAACCGGTGACGACCACGACCGCCGCCAGCGGATCGATCTCGCGCACGCGGCTCAACACGGCGTGCCCGTCCATGCCGGGCATCTTCAAGTCGGTGACGACGAGGTCGAACCGCGCACCCTCGGCCACGAGGCGCACCGCGTCCTCGGGGCGGGCGCATGCCCGAACGTCGCGGCCCGCGCGGCGAAAGGCTTCGCCGAGGAACTCGAGCGACAGAGGATCGTCGTCGACCACGAGGACCGACTCGATCGCGAACTCCGCCGCCCTCACGGAACTCATGCGCCGATCTCCTTCCGCCTCTTGATCGATCGCGACAAGCGCGGCAACCGCACGATGAACGCCGTTCCGGCGCCCGATTCGCTCTGCACGTCCACTCGCCCTTGCTGGAGCGAAACGAGCTTCAGCACGGTTGCAAGGCCGAGCCCCACGCCGCGCCTTCGCGTCGTCACGAACGGAGCAAAGAGCCGATCGCGCACCTCGGCGGGCAATCCGGGTCCCGAGTCGCGCACCGAGGCCCACGCCTCGCCGGCCGCGGCGCCGGAGAGGAGCTCGAGGCGACCGCTCGCCACGCCGCCTTCGGGCGTCATCGCCTCGAGTGCGTTGCGGATCAAATTCGTGAATACTCTCCGCAGTGCCGCGGGATCTCCGAGTGCCGCTTCGCCGGGCGCGCGATGACGCTGGATGACGCGCACGTCGCCGAGCGGCACGGACGCCGTCGCCTCGTCGAGCGACTCGTCGAGGAGCGACGAGAGCGAGACGCGACGACTTTCGATCGATTCCGGCCGTGCATACGCGAGCAGATCGTTGACGGTCTTCTCCACGCGGCGGACGCCTTCTTCGACCCGGTCTGCGTACCGCGCCGCCGACACCTTCGAGTCCTCCTCTTCCAACGAGCGGCGTAGCAGTCCTGCGAACCCGAGAACGCCGTTGAGTGGAGAACGAATCTCGTGCGCGACGATCGCCGCCATCTCGCCGACGGCGGCCATTGCGTCGAGGTATCGCACCCGATCCTCGAGTCGGCGCGTTGCGGTCACGTCTTGTAGCGTTTCGATCCTTGCGAGCAGTTGACCTTCCGCACCTCGCACTTCCGACAGCCGATTGACGACCCGCACGCGCGCGCCCTCCTCGGGCTCGATCTCGCGCTCCACTTCCCCCGCCGAATCGACGCCCCCGGGCGACCCGAGGAGGAGCAGCGGAACGCCGTCGACTCCCCGAACGGATGCGCAATCGACGCCGTGCAGGCTCGCGGCGGTTCTGCCGAGGACCGCCGCAGCGGCGGGGTTCACGAGCTCGAGACGATTCTCGGCGTTCGCCACGACGACCGCGACCGGTAGACCCGAGAGAAGCCCCTCGAGATAGCGACTGAGCGCGTCCTGCTCCGCAACCTTCGTGCGCAGTTCCGCGTTCGCTTTCGCTAGGGCGAAGTCGATTCGTTCGCAACGAGCCCGGAGGAGATCGTAGGCGCGCTCCAGCTTCTGGCTCACGCGAACGAAGGATCGGAACGCGGTCTCGAGCTGTGCGCCATTTCCGCTGACCTCGCGTGACGACGAACGTCGCGCGGCGCCCACTCGCGCGCGTACGTGTGGCTTGGACCGCTTCGCGCGGGCCTCGATTCGACGAGCGGCCGTCATCGCTGTTTCTCCAAAACTTTCTTGAGGCGCACGATCTCGAGACCGAACTCGGCTTCGATGAGGAAAGGACCCGTCTGGAACTTCGCGCGGAAGTCGGCATAGCGCTGCTCCGCTTCGTCGAGCTTTCCGAGCTTCTCCAAACAGCGAGCGCCCCGGAGGCTCGCCCAATCGGCGAACGGCGCGGCCGCCGGAACCTGCTCGTACGCGTCGAGCGCACGCTCGAAGTCTCCTTGGCGGAACGCGAGATCGCCGGCGAGGAGCGGGTCGATCCACGCGACCGTCGCCGCTTTCGGTTTCGTTTCGAGCGGCGACGTCGACGCGGGATTCGAAGACGACACAGGCGAGGCCCGTTCGGGCTCGCGGGCAGCCAGGCGCGCGCGGGTCTCCAATTCGGCTTGGAGCGCTCGCAACCGCGATTCCTCGGACTGGATCGAGTGCTCGAGCTCGCCGTCGTTGGTTCCCTTCGCCGGCTCGACGGCCTTTTCCGGCGCGTGGCCGCTGAGCAGATCCACCTCGATCGGCTGGCCTTCGCGCAGCCGCTTGTCGAGCGCCTCGAGCCACGCCGCTTCTCTCTCGAGCGACTGCAGTCTGAGATCCAGTAGGATCGACGACGACGGCGTTTCGGCCTTCGGCGCCGGCTTCGGATCGTCGCCGAGGAGCGCCAGCGTGAGCGCGATCGCGAACGCGGTCTTCACTTGCCTTCCTCCCCCTCGTCCTTCGGCGTGACCGCCGGCGCCATCGCGAGCACTTCGAGTGCATCCGCGTCGCGCCCTTCCCGGGCCAGTGCCTGCGCGAGCGCCGCGAGCATCGGACGCCCGTCTTCACCAAGCAGTCGAGCTCGAGAGCTTCGAGCGACGTCGAGCGCGCCGGTCAAGTCCTTCTGCACGAGTCGCGCCCGAAGGATTCCGGCGGCCGCTCTCGATTCGTATCCGGCTTCGGTCGCCACCCTTTCGAACAGGTCGGCGGCACGCGTGGGTTGACCTTCGTCGAGAAGGATGTCGGCGAGCTCCACGGCCGCGTCGAGCCCCGAGATGGGGCCGGTCGCATCCGCCGGCGCACCGGCTTCCTCGTATCGTTCGACCGCGAGATCGGTGAGTCCCGTGCGCCGGCACAGACGCGCCAGGTCGAGGCACATCTTCGCGCGCTCTGCCGAAGGCACGAGGATTCGCGCGGTCTCGAGGCACAAGAGCGCGCGCGCCGGATCGTAGACGTAGAGCGACCGCCCGAGACGGCGAAGGGCTTCGGCTCCCTCGAGACCGTCTGGCTGCAAGTGACACGCACGCGCGGCCTCGTGCACCGCAGCGCCCGAGTTCCCGATCGATTCGGCGAGGGTCGCCAGCTCGAGGTGAAGCGGAGCGTCCGCCGGAGTGTCGGTGTGGTCCTCGACGGTGCGACGCAGAGTATCGAACGCCGCTCGTCGCGACGGGAGATCGCGGCACGCCGCGATGGCGAGCCGCAGCGTGTCGAGGAGCTCGGGCGTCACCTTCTGACTTCGAAGCGCGACGGCGACGCGCTCGACGGCAAGCCTTCCATCTCCTCTCGAGATCGCTTCCTGCGCCAGCAGCGCCGATGCTTCGATGGCCGCGGGGTCGGCATCGTTCTCGCCGACCAGTCGCTCAGCCGCCGCGTATCCGGCTGCCGTGCGTCCCGTCGTCACGTCGCACCAAGCGAGTCCGAGGCGAGCGAGACGCCTCGTGACCGGCTCTGCGTTCATCGACGGCGAGTCGATGGCCGCGAACCGCGTCGCCGCGCGCGCCGTCGAGCCGGCCGCCAACCACGCGTGAGCGAGCGCCAGTGCGGACTCCGCATGAACGCCGCAGTCGCCGTCGGTTTCCGTGAGGCGATCCAGCTTCGTGCCGATGCCGTCGAGAATGCCTTCGATCGCGCGGCTGTCGCCGAGAGGCAGAGCATCCGGGGACGCCACGATGCGCAGCATCCCCGGCGACGGGAATTCGGCGCGCAATCCGCAAGTGCCGGCGACGACGTCGCAGGCCTCTTCGATGCTGTAACCCGAGAACTCGCACAGCACGCGCGACTCGAGGAACGGACGGATCGCCTCGTCGGGATCCTCCATCTTCAGCTCGCTCGCTCGCGACATCTCGCGGAGGACGTCCTTCGCCGCGGCGATGCCCCTGACGGACAATCGCCGTCCGTCACCTTCGCCGCTCGTTCGCACCTGCACCGGCTCGGCCCGCATCTCCGCCGCCGCCGGCGGGCGCTGCGGTGTGATCTTCGTCGGATCGTCCTTACCCAGCGCGAGCGGGCTCGAGGCGACGACCACGGTGACCCCGGCGAGGAACGTCGCCGCGCTGGAGGCCGGGAAAAGCCGTCGAGTAGGCTTCACGATTTCCCGCCTCCGCGCGCGGTCGCTGCGGCCGGCGCCTGAAGTCGGCGGCTCATGAGCTTCGCGTCGCACTCGAGGACTCGGTACCGCGCGCGCGCAACCCAGTCCGCGTTGCCGCCTCGCATCTCGCCGCCGCACGCGAGGAATCGGCAGTAGGAATTGCGCGCATTCGCAACGTCGCCGTGAGACAAGAGGATCTCGGCTTGTCCGAACAGCGCCGGTGCCGCGCCAAGGCTCGCCTCGACGATCGCCGCCGTCGCCGCGTTCGGCGCGGCCGGCCCCGACGAACGCAGGGTCGTCGTGTCCGCGGCGGACGACTTCGCGGTCAGCGCCTGGCGCAGGGTAGCGAGGTCCTCCGCCGGAAGCCGTCCATTGCCCTGCTTCTCCTGCAGACTCCGAATCTCGTCGAGGGCCGATTGAATGGATCGCTCGTGCATGTGGACGTGAACGGCGAGCGAGAGCGCAGCGACCATCGTGGCAGCGCCCACGGCAATGCCGATGAGCGCGATCCATCGATAGCGGATGGCCGGATCGGTCGGACGCGAACTCGGCTTGGTGTCGGCCTGCATCGAAGCCGCTTCGTGCTTCGAAGCGCTGCCGGCGGGCTTGACGCTCGGGTCTTTTTCCGGAGGAGCCGCCGCGCTCATCGTTCACCCATCTCTTGGGATTCTCGCGCAGGAACGACCACGCCCCGCCGGACCAACTCGATCCGGTGGTGGCGAAGCTTCTGATAAAGGGTGCTTCGGTGGATGCCGAGCATCGCTGCGGCGCGGGTGACGTTGCCGCCGGCGTTTCCCAGTGCGGCGCGCACCTGTTCCGCCTCCACCGATCTCAGGGTCCGGTTCGCGTCCCGAGCGGGCGGCGCCATCGACGAACCCGTGGAGTCGAGCGCGCTCTCCAGCTCGAGGTCCGATGCGCGAATCGCCTCGCCTCGCCCGAACAGCACGGCACGATGAATCGCATTTCGAAGCTCCCGGACGTTTCCCGGCCACGGGTGCGCCGCGAGCGCCTCCAAGGCGTCGTCGGAGAATTCGCGAAGGGGCGGCACGCGCTGAGAACCGAGTTGTTCGAGGAACCACCACGCGAGCATGGCGACGTCCTCGCGACGTTCGCGGAGCGGCGGAATGCGCACGGTCACCACCGCAAGCCGATAATAGAGATCGCGGCGAAATTCCCCGGTCGCGACGGCGCGACCGAGCGCGCGGTTCGTGGCCGCGACGATGCGCGCTGCGAGCGGAACGCTCTCGTGGCCGCCGACGCGACGAAGCGTTCGCTCCTCCAAGACGCGAAGAAGTTTCGCCTGAAGCGACAGCGACAGTTCACCGATTTCGTCGAGGAGGATCGTCCCCGACCCTGCCGCCTCGAACAGCCCCGGCTTCCCTCCGACGAGCGCGCCGGTGAACGCACCGCGCTCGTGGCCGAACAGCTCGGCCTCGAGAAGAGTCTCGTTGAGGGATGCACAGTTCACCGCCACGAATGGTTCTGTGGGCGAACCGCCGCTCTCATGAAGGCATCGAGCGGCCAGCTCTTTGCCGACGCCGGTTTCCCCTTCGATCAGAACCGTCGCGTTTCCGGCGCGGGCCGCTTGCTGCAGTCGCTCGCGGACGGCCATCATCGCGGCGCTCCGACCGAGGAGCTTCGACGAGGGACCCCTGCCGTGCGCATCCGGGTTCACCGACGCACGGGCAACGGCCCCTGTCCCCACCGGCATCATCGACCGCACCTGATTCCGCCGGCTTCCGCCGGCGCCCCGTCTGATCGTCGAGATGGTCGAACGTCTGGGATCGGCACGAAGCCGACCCCGGGCGACTCGCTCTCTATCGGAATCGGGACCGTTTCGCTTTACGTCTCGAGCGGAGGTTGCCGGCGAATCCTTCCGGCAGACGTTTCTGCAATCCGCTCGCACTGCCGGAACGCGCTTCCAGAAGAGCAATACCCTTCAAGCCCGTCCTTTCGTCGGCTCGATAATCAGTGACCGATCGAATTCGCGGAAGATCCGACTGAGAGCAGGCATGTCCGAAACCCGGCCCGACGACTTCGCCCGACGCGCTCCGGCGCGCGCCCGCATCTCGCTCTGCATGATCGTGCGAGACGAGGAGGAAGTTCTCCCGCGCTGCCTCGAGTCCGTTCGCGAGGCGGCAGATGAGCGCATCGTCGTCGACACGGGATCTTCCGACGCCACTGCCGCCGTGGCCTTGGCGCACGGCGCGCGGGTGATCTGGTCGCCCTGGGCGGACGATTTCTCGGTCGCCCGGAATGTCTCCCTCCGGGCGGCGACCGGCGATTGGATCCTGGTGCTCGACGCCGACGAACGGCTGGCGCCGGAGTCCGCGGCGCGGATTCGCGCGGCGATCGACGAGCAAAGCACGGGCGTGATTGCCTACCAGCTTCCCGTGGTGAACGACTACGGCAATGGACGTCGCCTCGCCTGTCTCATCACGCGGCTCTTCCGAAACCTCCCGGGTGTCGGCTTCGAGAATCGCATCCACGAGCAAGTGCTGCCGTCGATCCTCCCGCACGCCGAGCGCTCGGGCATGCGCGTCGAAGACCTCGACGCGCCGGTCATCCACGACGGATACCGGAACGAGCGCGTCGTCTCTCGCGAGAAGAACCTCCGCAATCGCCGGCTCTTCGAGCTGCAGCTCATGGATCGGCCCGACGATCTTTACTCGTGGTTCAAGTATGCAGACTTCCTCCGCCGGACCGCGGACCCAGAGTCGGCGCGAGGCTCGACTCGGATCGCCTACAACCTTCTCCGGAGAATCGCGCCCGAGGACGCGAAGCGGTTCCCCTATGCTGCGGAGATCGCCGCGCGTTACGCGCTCGATCACCTCGGTGCCGGAAAGGCAACGCGAGCCTACGTGATCGCTCGGCGTGCGTCCGAGCGTTACTCGCCGACTGCGCACCTGTGGCTCGCACTCGGCGGCGCGGCGGCGCGCATCGGACGGCACGAGGAGGCGGCGGTCGCATTCGGGCGTTGCATCGAGATCGCAGGGCGAGTTTCGGTCGTCCCGGCTCAACCCGACGTCGATGGAGAAGCGAGACGCCGCCTGGCCGCTTCACTCGACGCGCTCGGCCGAAAGTCGGAGGCGGAAGACGTTCTGAAGACGTCCCTCCTCCTCAATCCTCGCGACGGAATCGCCGCCGAGAGCTTG
>JACOTG010000059.1 GCA_016178505.1 Planctomycetota bacterium | reverse complement strand
CTCTCGCAGCGGACAAACGCTCGGCTGCACGGTGAAGCGCACGCCGCTCCAGGCCGGCGTTGGCGGGCTTCCGGTCTTCTGCCTGAACGGCGGGCTTCCGATGGCGGTGTGCAACGGCGCGCCGGTTCATGCGGCGCCGTCGCGCGCCCCCTGGGTCCTCCGAAAGACGAACGGATTCGACCATGTGGTCGACTTCACGTTCCAGGCGATCCTCCAGGACAACGGCGCTCCGAACTCCCTGCACTACAGCGTGACCAATGCGGTCATCCTGCACGTCGGCAATCATGCCGGGATCGACATCCCCGACGCGAATTACACCGACCAGAACTGCGACGGCATCGACGGCGACTCCGCGCGCGCGGTCTTCGTCGCGACGACCGGCAGCGACTTCAACGTGGGAACGATGGACGCCCCGTTCGCGACGATCCAGCACGGCATCGACATCGCAGCGGGACAACCGGACAAGGACCACGTCTACGTGTCCGAAGGCTCCTACCCGGAGACGATCACGATGGCCAATGGCATCTCGGTGTTCGGCGGCTACTCGGCCGCGAACCACTGGGAGCGCTCGGCGGCGCACATCGTGTCCGTCGATCCCACGTACTCCGGAGGTTCGTCGGTCGTCGGGATCGAGGCGAACGGCCTCACGTCGCCCACGACGATCGCCGACCTCTCCATTTCGACCACGTTCACGGCACAGACCGGTGTCACGCAGTACGCGATCCACGGAGTGGGATCGCCCGGATTGATCATCGAGCGCTGCCACTTCCTGACCGCGAACGGCGGTCTCGGAACCGCGGGGGCGAATGGCGTGGCTGGGGCCAACGGCGCGAACGGCAGCAACGGCGGCGCCGGGTCCTGTGACAACGCACCACCGGGGAGCGGCGGGAGCGCGGTCGGGTCGGGTGCTCGGCGCGGCGGCGCGGGCGGCCGGGGAGGCGATGAAGGCGCGAACAACGGATCCGGTGGGCAGGGCGGCGGCGGCGGCGCATGTGGCGGCGGCGGCGGTGCGGGAGACACCGTCGGCCACCCCGGCGGCAACGGCTGCAGCGGCGCGCCCGGCGCGAATGGCGCGAGCGGCGCCGGGGGTTCCGGATCCGGGTCGGTCGTCGCGAACTACTGGGCGGAGAGCGCCGGCAGCGACGGCAACAACGGCACGGACGGACAAGGCGGTGGTGGTGGTGGCGGTGGCGGCGGGATCGTCGTCTTCCTCGTGTCGTCGACGGGCGCGCAGGTTACGGACTCCTCGATTCAAAGCGGTGACGGCGGCGCGGGTGGAAGCGGCGGTTCCGGTGGAAACGGAGGAACCGGCGGAGGGAGGGGAGTCGGATCCCACTTCTGCACCGGCGATGTCGGCGCCGGCGGCGACGGGGGGCTCGGTGGAAACGGCGGCCGCGGCGGACACGGAGGCGGCGGCGGGGGCGGCGTTTCCTGGTGCGCCTACCTCATCGACACCACGTTCGCTTCGTTCACGGGCAACACGCTGACCGTCGGTAACGGCGGAGCCGGAGGTTCTTCGGCAGGAAACGCCGGCATGACGGGCGACAGCGGAGAGATCTTCTCGAACTGATCGATCGATCTGCCCGATTGAATGACGTTCAGGTTAGAATCGCCGCCGCGGTGTCGGACACGATGGTCGAGAGTCCGGCGCCGCGGTGGCTTTTATGGAAGGGGACAGCTCGAGCGGCGCGTCGCGGCGCCTTCACGACGTTCCGTCTGGCGACGGGCCCGTCGAGGAACTCTTCCCGCTCGTTTACGGACAACTGCGGGCGATGGCGGGGCGGCGGTTTCGTAGCCTGCGCGCCGGTGAGACGCTTCAACCCACGGCGCTCGTCCACGCGCGCCCACTTTCTCGCGGTCGCCTCGACAGCCCTCCGGCAGATCCTCATCCAGCACGCACGCAAGCGAGCCGCGACGAAGCGCGGCGGCCGGATGCGTCGCATCACGCTCGACGAGAGCGCGACGCCGGATGAATCCGACCGCCGCAACATCGATCTCCTCGCTCTCGACGAGGCCATGACGAAGCTCGCCTCGGTCGACGAGCGCGGCGCGCGCGTCGTCCATCTCAAGTTCTTCGGCGGCCTGACGTCCGAGGAGATCGCGGCCGTACTCTCCATCTCGCGGTCCACGGTCGAGGACGATTGGCGCGTGGCGCGCGCCTGGCTCCATCGCGAGCTGTCGCCGGGCGGCGCCCCGTGAACGAGAGCGCGGCACGGGAGCGACACGAGCGTGTGCGCGCGCTTTTCCTCGAGGCGGCGCAGCTCCCGCCGGACGCGCGTTCGGAATTTCTCGTCTCGCGCTGCGGCGGCGACGAATCGATCGCGAACGAAGTGAACGGGCTGCTCACCCATGACACCGCAGCGACCGCATTCCTCTCGGAGCCCGTGCTGACCGCCATGGATTCGCGCGAGCCTCTGCCGCGGCGGATCGGCTCGTATCGCATCCGGCGGATGATCGGCGCCGGCGGGATGGGCGCGGTCTTCGAGGCCGAGCAAGAGAATCCTCGTCGCGTCGTCGCGCTCAAGGTGCTGCATCCATCGGTGGCGACGGCGTCGACGCGCCACCGCTTCGAGCGCGAAGCTCGATTGCTCGCGCGTCTCCAGCACCCGGGCATCGCACAGATCTACGAGGCGGGCGAGGCGGAGACGGACTTCGGGCGCCAGCCCTACCTCGCCATGGAGCGCGTCGAGGGAGTGGCGATCACGGAATTCGCGCAGCGAGAGAGCCTCGACACGGCGGCCTGCCTCCAACTGTTCGCACGAGTCTGCGACGCCGTGCAGCACGCGCACGATCACGGAATCGTCCATCGCGACCTGAAGCCGCCGAACATCCTCGTCGACGCTTCGGGCCAGCCGAAGATCCTCGACTTCGGAATCGCGCGTTTGGTGGAGCGAGACGAGTCGTCACCTCCCACGAGCCTCCTCACGGCCGAGGATCTGATCCTCGGCACGGTTCCCTACCTCTCGCCCGAGCAAGCGAGCGGGCGCGTACGAGACATCGACGCACGCTCGGACGTCTACGCTCTCGGCGTCATCCTCTACGAGCTGCTCACGGGCGACCTGCCGTACGACGTGCGGACGCGCCCCGTCCCGGAGGCGTTGAAGATCGTCCTCGAGCGCACGCCGACGCCCCCGACCACTCGCGTTCGAGCGCTTCGCGGGGACATCGAGACGATCATCGGCAAGGCGATCGCGAAGGAGCCGTCTCGGCGCTACGCGACGGCTTCGGCCCTCGCATTGGACGTGCGCCGGCATCTGCGACACGAGCCGATCGAGGCCCGCCCGCCGAGCGCGCTGTACGTGGCCGGCAAGTTCGCGAAACGCCATCGCGCGGTCGTCGCCGGGACGCTCGCGACGTTCGTGGCGGTGATCGCGGGTGCCGGCATCGCGCTTCGGTTGGCGTGGAACGAGAACGTGGCGCGCCGCCTTGCCGATGCGAACGCGTACCGCGCCAGCGTTCGCTTCGCCGAGAGTGCGCTCGCAAGCGGTGACTTCAACGAAGCAAGGGCTCAGCTTCAGAACGCGCCCGAGCGCCTCCGCGGATGGGAGTGGCATCACATCCAGCGCCAGTTCGAGCAGAGCTTCGAAACCCTCGGCCCGGTCGGCGAAGGCCTGGTCCGGGCCCTCGCCTTCAGCCCCGACGGACGACGCTTGTTCGTCGGAACGCAGAGCGGCCTTCAGACCTGGGACGTCGCGAGCGGCTCGCTGGTCGATCCGGGATCGGCGACGATCCGCGGCCGAGGCTTTCCGGTGGCGATCGATCCGAGCGGCGAGACGATCTTGTGGGCGGACGAAAGTGCCGATCTCCTGCGAATCCAGCGGACGGCGAACGGCGAAGCGCTGACCGAGGTTCATTTCCCTTGCTCGCGAATCAACCAGGCGGATCTCTCGCTCGAGTCTGGACGCATCGCGGTGTGCCGCCGAGGCACGGGACTCGAGATCCTCCAGATCGGCGACCGTGCCGATCCCTCGATCGCCCACTTCCCGTTCAGCGGCGGCTGGCACGCACGGATGTCCTTCGGATCCCATGGCTCGTTGATCGCGTTTCCCCCGAATGCCAACACGGTGCTGATCGTGGACGTCCACTCCGGCAAGCAGATCGGGAGCCTCCACGAGAAGACCGGCGGTCCCGTGATCTTCAGTCCGGACGGATCCCGCCTGGCGATCGGAACCGGCGAGCTGTACGTCTCGCCGGAAAGCGGATGCGCCGTTTACGACGTGTCGAGCCGAGCCCTGTCGCTGCGGATTCCATTTGGCCGGGGACCCGTGACGACGCTGGCCTATTCCCGCGATGGCTCGCTTCTCGCGATCGGTTCGTACGCGGGAGAGGTCGGCGTTTTCGACGCGGCGTCGGGCAAGCGCGTGGCAAGGCATCGCTCGCTCGGTGCGGCGGTCACCAAGATCGCGTTCTCGCCGGACGGAAGTCGGCTCGCAGCGGGAAACCTCGCCGGGAAGACCGCCCTTTTCCTCACCGACTTCGACACGGACGGAGCGGACACGCTTCGCGGGCACACGAGCTACGTCTACGGGTGCGCGTTCAGTCCCGACGGCAAGACGATCGCGTCGGGTGCGTGGGACGACACGGTCCGGTTGTGGGACGCCGCATCCGCGCTGGAGATCGCGACGCTTCGAGGACACAAGGGATTCGTGAAGACGGTCGAATTCGCCCCGGACGCGTCGTCGCTGCTTTCCATGTCCGTCGACCGGACGTATCGGCTGTGGAACGTGCAGACCGGCCGCGAGCTCGCGCGCTTCTCGGAATCGAACACCGACATCCTGGATGCGCGATTCACTCCGGACGGCGCATGGCTCGTCGTCTCGACGAACGACCAAACTCGCCGACTCGTCACCCGGAACGTGAAGACCGGGGAGCCCGGGGCGGTCGCGAAGGACGTGGTTGGATACACGGATGCGATCGCCGTCTCTCCGGACGGAAGGTTCGCGGCAACCGGCTGGCGAAACGGCTCCGTCCGCGTGTACCAGCTTCCCTCGCTCACGCTGCTTCGGGCTTCGCCGCCCGCGCGCGGTGTCGTCGATTCGGTGGACGTCTCACCCGATGGCTCTCGGATCGTCCTCGCGCGGGCGGACGGTACGATCGAGACTCGCAGCGCCGCGACGCTGGATCTCGAGTGGTCGAAGCAAACCTTCGGCGGCGAAGCCTTCAGCGCGGAGTTCTCGCCGGACGGCAAGCGGAT
>JACOTG010000058.1 GCA_016178505.1 Planctomycetota bacterium | reverse complement strand
GTCGAACGGCGAGTTCCTGAACTCGTTCAAGGACGTCGAGGCGCGCGGCGACGAGTAGCGCGAGCCGCCGACCGGAGCCGCCTCGAGAACCCTCTGGGGAAATGCCACGCCTGACGGCGCGTCGACGCCACGCGTCTTTCGTGTCACGGGACACGTGCGCGCGCCAACCCCTCTGCCCATCGCAGCCAGGACCTCTGCCGATTTCGTTCCCGTTCGCACCAGATACGCTCGACTCCGTCTCGCCGGAGCCCAGAGCATTCCCAAGAATCTAGTGGGGAAATGCGACGCCTCACGGCGAGTCAACGTCCCGCGTTGTTCGTATCCCGGGACACGCGCGCTCGCCAACCCCGCGACCCATCGCAGCGAGGACCGTCGCCGCGTCCGATCCCGTCCGCGCGAACGACGCGCGACCCCGCTTCGCCGGAGCCGAAGGCATTTCAAGAGAATCCGTCTCGCGGGAGCCGGGCCATCCCCGCGGTGAGAAGCGACCTCGCTTTTCGCTTCGGTCGGCGGCTTTCCATTCCCGATAGAGGTTCCGAATCGCTGTGAATCGGGCGACCGGACTCCGCGACTGGAGAACGTCATGATCGTGATCACGGAAACCGTCGAGATCGAGGTCGGCGGGAGCCGGATGCGCACGCTGGTCGTCGCGCCGAAGACGGCATCGTCCGCGCCCGTTCCCGGGATCGTCCTCTACTCGGACATCTTCCAGCTCACGGGACCTCACGTGCGCTCTTGCGTGCGTCTCGCGGGACACGGTTTCGTCGTGGCGGCGCCGGAGATCTACCACTGGATCGAGCCCGCGGGCGCCGCGATCCCGTTCGACGACGCGGGGCGAACGCGCGGCCTCGACGACGCGGCCCGCACGCCCGTCGCGCACTTCGACGCGGATTGCCGCGCGGCGCTCGATTGGCTCGCGGCCGACCCGAGAGTCGCCAAGGGCAAGCTCGGAGTCGCCGGGTTCTGCATCGGCGGCCACCTCGCGTTTCGCGGTGCGCTGCAGCGCGACGTGCGAGCGACCGTCTGCTTCTATCCCACCGGCCTCGATGCGGGGAAGCTCGGCAAGGACGCCGACGCCGGCTCGCTCGCTCGGGCGCGCGAGATCCGCGGACAGCTCCTGCTCGTGTTCGGCGAAAACGACCCGCACGTTCCGTTGGCCGCGCGCACCCGAATCGAGTCGGTCTTGCATGACGCGCGCACGAACTTCCAGACGCTCCTCTTCCCCGCCGAGCACGCGTTCATGCGCGACGAGGGACCGCGCTTCGATCCTGCGGCGACCGATCAGGCGTGGGCGCAGGCCATCGCATTCTTGAAGCGGAGCTTCTCGTGAGCACGGAACTCCTCATCGGGCTCGCCGCGGCGATCGTCGTCCTCGGGATCTTCATCCATGCCGTGCGGTCGCGGTGGTTTGGCCGCGCTCGCGGCGGGTTTCTCCTCGCGATCTCGACGGGCATCGCTTGCGTCGGATTGATCACGGCGGCGCTCCAGGGACTCTGGAGCTATCAGCGGGGAGAACAGGTTCTCTTCGGCGCCCTCGTCGACGGCATGCGAAACCAAGGAAGCCTCGTCGAGTCGGTGATCCAGGACAACGTCGCGACGGCGTTCGGCAACCTCGAGCGGCTTTCGTCGGGCGCGTCGATCGACGGAGCGCAACGCGACATCGGTCAGGCCGAACGCATCTTGGCGGAAATCCAGCGATTCAATCCGCGGTTCCTCCAGATCTGCATCGTCGACGGAGGGGGCGCGGTGCTCTGCTCGAGCAGCGTCAAGAACGAGCTCGAGCCCGTGAACCGCGTGGCCATCGCCTTCAACCTCGAAGGCAAGCGGTTCGCGTCGGACCCCTACGTGTCGGCGGTGTTCGACCGCTACGTGCTCTATCTCAGCGTTCCCATTCGCAAGGCGGATGGAAGCGTCGGGGGCGCGCTCACGTCTCGCTACGACATCCAGGACGACCTCGCACACCTCATCGATTCGGCGAAATTCGGCGTCAGCGGCTACGGCGTGCTCACCGATCCCGAGGGCCGTATCCTGGCGCACCACGACGCCGCGCGCGTTCGCTCGGACATTTCCAGCTATCCCGCGGTTCGGGAAGCTCTGGCGGGCCGCACCGGATGGACCGACGGGGAAAACGCGAAGGGCACGCGCCGCCTCTTCGTCTACCGGCCGGTGCGAAGCGTCGCGACGATCGGCCAGAAGCCGTGGGCCCTCCTCACCGAAATGGATTTCCACGAGGCGATGGCGCCGATCGAGTCCCTGCGCGTGCAGTTCCTGATCGGACTCCTCGCCGTGTTCGTGGCTTGCTTGCTCGTCGCGGGGCAAGTGGCCCGCTCGATTCGACGCCCGCTGCATCAGCTCGTGGAGTTCGTTCGTTCGGTGCGCGGCGGGGACCTCACGAAGCGCGTCGCCATCGACGGGCACGACGAGATCGGACAGCTCGCGGGCGCGCTCAACGAGATGGTCCACGGGCTCCAGGAGCGCGATCGCGTCAAGGAAGTGTTCGGGCGCTACCTCACCACGCAGGTTTCGGAGAAGATCCTGAACGGCCAGGTCGCCCTCGGCGGCGAGCGGCGGCGCGTGACCATGCTGTTCTCGGACATCCGCGACTTCACGAGCCTCTCCGAGAAGCTCTCGCCGGAGCAGGTCGTGGGCTTCCTGAACGACTACTTCAGCGAGATGGTAGAGGCCGTGTTCGAGAAGGGTGGCGTGCTCGACAAGTTCATCGGCGACGGCATGCTCGCGGTCTTCGGATCGCTCGACGAGCAGCCGGATCACCCGCGCCGCGCGGTGATGGCGGCCCTTCGCATGAAGGCGCTGCTCGGGAAGATCAACGGCGAGCGCGCGATCGCCGGCCTCGCGCCCATCAACATCGGGATCGGCATCCACACCGCGGACGTCATCGTCGGCAACATCGGCTCGCGAAAGCGGCTCGAGTACACCGTCATCGGCGACGGCGTGAACACGTGCTCGCGCGTCGAGTCGATGAACAAGAGCTTCGGCACCACGATCCTCGTCACGGAAGAGACGCACCGGGCGCTCGGAGAAGACTTCGAGTGTCGCGAGATGCCCGCGGCGACCGTGAAGGGCAAGGCGAAACCTCTGCAGCTCTTCGAGGTCGTGAGCTTACGTCAAGCGATGCCGGCGTAGCCGCGACCCGCCTCCCCTTCCGAGCGCCGCATCCCCCAGTCGATCGGTGCCGCCCACTCTCGCGAGAAAGAGCATTTGCCGCGGACTCGCCGATGCCTTACAAGCAAAGGGCATGACGGTGCGTCATCTGGCGAGATGCGTGGAACGATGATGGCTCTGCATCGAGTCATGAGGGATCTCGCGCTGAGGTCCGTCTCGGCGCTCGCGTTGGTCCTCGCGAGTTCGGCTCACGCGAACGACGTCCCGTCGCCCTACGCTCAGCTCGAGGTCGGCATCGCCGATCTCGATCACGATCTCCAACTCTCGATCGTCGGCGCGCCGGGCGCTCGCTTCGCCCTCGCGGCGTCGCCGCAAGCGGGGCATCGTCAAACTCGCTTCGGGACGGTTTGCCTCGACCCGCGGCACACGCTCGTCTTGGCCAACGGGCTCGCTGTATCGGGTCTCACGCTGGATGCGGCGGGGCGGTACACGGCCCTGATGCACGTGCCCGCGCGGTCTCATCTGCTCGGCTTCGCGCCTGTGTTTCAGGGAGCGGTCGAGGACCCGCGCGCGCGATTCGGTGTCGCTCTCTCGAGAAGCGAGACGCGGGTGATCGGCAACGGTAGTCGGGGCGACTTTCGCGGGACGCCGATCGGGCTGTTTCCGGGGTCCACTGGCCTGAGCGGCGCCGTGGCTGGAGACGTGAACGGGGACGGCTCGAACGATCTGATTGTGTGGGACACGAGTCGAATGTGGCTTCTGCTGAACGATGGGACCGGCGGCCTAGTCGATGGTACGAGCGGAGCGACGACGGGACTGCCGCCGATGACAAGGTCGCCGAGTCGTGCCGCCTTGGTGGACGTTGATGGGGATGGAGACCTCGACGTCGTGTATGCCGGGAACCAAGCCCCTCCTGAGGATTTCCGCACCCATCTCTTGATCAACGACGGCCACGGACTTTTCACGGATGGAACCGATGGCACCACGACTGGGACCCCGTTGCCGGGTCCGACCGATGCTCGGGTTTTCGACATTCTCGTCACGGACTTCGACGGAGACAGATCACCAGACGTGATCGTGGTGGGAGACTGGAGGATCTACCTCAACGATGGACACGGTCGCTTCCGCGACGTCCGAGGTGAACCCGGAAGGGGTTGGGAAACCAGACCGGCGCTCGACGCGGGCTATCGAGGAGCGACCGGAGACTTCGACGGCAACGGCGCGATCGACTTCGTCACCGCATTTCCGGGGCTTCCCCCACACCTTTACCTGAACGACGGAAATGCCTACTTCCGCGAGGGGACGAACGGACCCAGTACGTCGCTTCCGGCGTGGCCCGACCCCTTCGGCGACATTTTCAACAACTTCATCGTCGGTGACCTGGACCGCGATGGCGATCTGGACATCATGGTGATGACGAACGGTGGGCAAACGCGCACATGGATCAACGATGGCGCCGCGAACTTCGTGGACGAAACGTTCATCGGGCCGAACGGGGAGCCGCCGCGATTGCCGTTGAGACAAACGGGCTCGATCGGCGGCGTACTCGTCGACGTGGACCGCGACGGCGACCTCGACCTGTTGCAAGGAAACGTCAACGAGCAGATCAATGACCTCTATCTCAACGATGGGAACGGATACTTCTCGGACACTCGGGGCAGTGTCGCCGCCGGGGCTCCTGCCGTCCGGAACATCGAATTCTGGGCAACCGCCGTCGACATCGACGGGGACGGCGACCTGGATGTCATCGCCAATGGAGAGTGGGATTTCGGACATGGGTTTGTCCGCGTCGCGATCTTCGTGAACCGATAGCCGCGCCGCAGCCGCCGCCTCACGACCCGCGCCGACGCGCTTCCGATCGTCGGCAGCGCGACCGACCGCCAACGCTCACTCGAGGACTTCGACTCGGTCTCCACGGTCCACGCCACGGCGTTCTCTATGACGACGTCGCCGTCGCGCATGAAGGTCCGAATCCGCACGGTCGGTCATCGATTGCCTCCGTCCGTCGCGCGCTGGGTCTTCGCCGCCAGCGCGGCCCGGCACTTCTCCAGCGTCTCGCGATACGCCTTCAGTTGAGGGCTCTCGGGAGGGAGGAGCTTCTCGGCCATCGTCACGGCCTCCTCGAGTTCGGGCAGGGCCGCCGCCGCATCGTTGTCCTCGAGTCGGGCGCTGCCGGATCGGCAAAGAGCCTTGATAAGCTCGGAAGACCCTTCGGGAAGTCGTCGCAGCATGGCCACGGCTTCATCGAAGCTCGGCCGCGCTTCGGCTTTCTTTCCCAGCGCACGACGGACGCGGGCGAGGTTCATCAAGCTCATCGCCACGCCCATGTGGTCCCCTTTGAAGAGCCGTCGGTGCATCTCCAACGACTCGAGGCACACCGGCTCGGCCTCCGCGAAGCGGCCCAGCGCGAGCCGCGTCGACGACAGGGTGAACAGGCAATGCGCAACCTCGGGGTGATCGCCCGGGAAGAGCCGCCGGTTCATCTCCAGCGCCTCGGCGATCAGCGGCTCGGCCTCGGCGGCGCGGCCGTTGTAGCTCAACACGAGTGCGAGATTGGAGAGCCGTTCCGCCACGGCCGGGTGATCTCCCTTGTAGAGACGCCGTGTCATCTCCACCGACTCGGAGAGGAGCTGTTCGGCTTCCGCATCGCGGCCGAGATTGGCACGCACGCCCGCGAGGTTGTTGAGGCCGACGGCTAGATCCGGATGGTCGCCTTTGTAGAGCCGCCGGCGCATCTCCAGAGCTCGAACGTAGAGCTTCTCGGCGTCGTCGAGCCTTCCCGTCGACTCTCGCACCTTCGCGAGATTGTCGAGGGCCTTCGCCACGCTCGGGTCATCGCCCTTGAAGAGTCGCTGGTTCATCTCCAGCGACTGCACCATCAGCGGCTCGGCTTCCGCCGCGCGGCCAAGGGACTCACGCAACTCCGCAAGGTTGTTCAGGAGCGCTGCGACGTGCTCGTTGTCACCCTGGTAGAGGCGCTGGTACATCTCCAGGGACTGGACCATGAGCGGCTCGGCCTCGGCTCTTCGGCCGAGCCGTTCGTCGACCTTGGCGACATCATTGAGGCTTGCCGCCACATCGGGGTCGTCCCCCGGATGGATGCGCCGATGAATCTCCAGCACCTGCACCGCGAGCGAATGGGCATCGGCGAGGCGCCCGTTGTTGCTGAGGATGGTTGCAATCGTGCTCTTCAATTCCGCCTCGGTCGCGGGGTCGTCCTTGAAGCGGCCGGTATCGATGTCGGCGATCGCGTGATCGATGGCCGCGAGGATCGTCATGTCCTGGCCGCCGCCCCTGTTTTCGGCGTCGCTGGCCTTGAGCGCTGTGGTCACGAACTCGGTGATGGTCTCGGCACGATTGCGGGCCTTGGCCTCCTCCTCTTTCGCGGCCTCGGCGCGCTTCGCCTCGGCGACGGCGCGCTGTTCGTTCTCCTGCGCCGCGACCTTGGCCTTCGCCTCCGACTCGGCGGCCCGCGTGGCCTTCGCCGCTTCCGCGTCCGCCCGCTGCTTCTCGCCGAGAGCGTGAATCATCCCGGCGGTCGTGCCGACCACGCCGAGCACGAGCGCCACCGCGACGACGCCGCCCGCGATCACCTGGGCGCGATTGCGCCTGACGAACTTCCGAAGCCGGTACGCCGCACTCGGCGGGCTCGCCGTCACCGGCTCGTGGTTCAAGTGCCGCTGGATGTCCGCCGCGAGCCCGTTGGCCGTCTCGTAGCGCCGCGTTCGGTCCTTCTCGAGGCACTTCATCACGATCCAGTCGAGATCGCCGCGCAGGGTCGCCCGGAGCTTCTTCACGTCGACGTCCCGCTGCTCTGCCGTGCGCGTCGCGGTGTCGCCCAAGGTCGAGATGCGCGTGCTCGGCTTGTGCGGCTCGACCTCGCGGATGACGCGCATCATCTCGGCAAAGCCGCTTTCGAGCAGCGCCTGGACGTCGAACGGCGTCGTGCCGGTGAGGAGCTCGTAGAGCAGAACACCCAGCGAGTAGATGTCGCTCCGCGTGTCGATGTCCTGTCCGCTCATCTCCGCCTGCTCGGGGCTCATGTACGCCGGCGTCCCGATCATCTGGCGGTGCTCGGTGAAGAGCGTTTTTTGCGTCAGCTCGCTGTGCGTCGCCTTGGCGATGCCGAAGTCGATCACCTTCGGGATCGCCACTCCGTCGTGCAGCGTCACGAGCACGTTCGAGGGCTTGATGTCGCGGTGGATGATGCCCTTCTGATGGGCGTGCTGGATCGCGTGGCACACGCTTCTGAAGAGCTCGAGTCGCGCGGTCGTGTCGAGTCGCTCCCGGTCGCAGTACTGGAGGATTGGGACGCCCTTGACCAGCTCCATGACGAAGAAGGGCCGGCCCGTCTCCGTCGCACCCGCGTCGAACACCTTGGCGATGTGCGGGTGATCCATCATCGCGAGCGCTTGGCGCTCGGCCTCGAAGCGTGCGATCACCTGCTTCGTGTCCATGCCGAGCTTGATGATCTTGAGCGCAACGCGCCGCCTCACCGGCTCGCGCTGCTCGGCCAGCCACACGCTGCCGAAGCCGCCTTCGCCGATCTTCTCCAGGAGCTTGTAGCGGCCGATCATCTGGCCGGCAGTCTCATGGAGCGGCGTGGCCCCTGTCGCGTCGGCGGGACGCACGAAGTCACTCGCATCGGACACGGTGTCCAGCATCGCGTCGACCGCACGGCGCAGCGCGCGGTCCGTACCGCACGCATCTGCGAGATAGGCCGACCGCTCCGTCGACTGCAGTTGGCGAGCTTCGCGATAGATGTCTTCAGCGCTGCGCTTCATGGGTGGACTCCGTCTGCGGCGGGCTTCTCGTGCTCCGCCGGCGCGTCCTCGTCCGTGCCGAGATCGGCCATCGTCTCGGGGACAGTGCGCACCGAGATTCGTGAGGAGGCGCGATTCTCCGTTTCCCTCGCGTTAGCCGTGTCGTCCCAGGCGAACGCCAACGCGATCGATGCCCCGTGCGGGTTGGATTCTAGCGAGGTCCGTGTGCGATCGCCATGACGCGGAGATTCTCGTTCGACGTCGGGCTCGAAGGCGTCGAACGGCGGGTCAGTTGCTCGCGCTCACTCGAGGACTTCGGCCTCGGTCTCCACGGTCCAGGGCACGATCACGCCGAAGGTAACCGTCGTCACGAGCGCGTCGGTGAAGCTCAGGTAGGTGTGCACGTGGAGGCTCGACACCGCCGGACGCTCGCGGCCCCACAGCGGCCCGCTTGGATCGGACGCGCGGTAAAGGCCCCAGAAGAGGAAGATCGCCTTGCCGTCCTGCTGCAGGTGCTCGCGCACGCGCGCGTCCGAGACGCGGCCCGTCCTCGCCTCGAGGTTGTAGCAGCCGCTCGCGAGCGACAAGAGTGACAGCGCGATCCCCAGGCAAAACGAAAGTCGTCGTCGCATGTGTTCCCTCCTCGGGACCTCGCTCATCGGCTGCCCTCGATCGACCATCAATGCTCAACGATCAACGATTGGCGATCCTCTCGAACGCGGCGAGGCCATCCGACGTACGGTTCATCGGCCGGTGACGTTCGTTCGCTGAAATTCTCCTCGTGCGTATCGCAGTGCTTTCTCGTGATACGCGCGCGCGCTGTTGCCGAATCGCTCCCATTCTTCGTCCGTGACTTTTCGGATGACCCTGCCGGGAATGCCGACGACGAGCGATCGCGGTGGGATCACGGCGCTCTCGGAGATCACCGCACCCGCTGCTACGAGAGACCCTTCGCCGATGACCGCGCCCTTGAGCAGCACGGCGCCGATCCCGATCAGCGAGCGATCGCCGACCGAGCGGCAATGGATCACGGCGGAGTGCCCGATCGTCACTTCCTTGCCGACGGTCAGCGGAATGCCGGGGTCGGCGTGCACCATGCACAGGTCCTGGACGTTGGTCATCTCACCGATCGTGATCGAATCGTCGTCGCCGCGAAGGACGCTTCCGAACCAGACGCTGGCGCCGCGCCCGAGCGTCACTCGGCCCACGATCGTCGCGGTGTCGGCGACGTACGCGAGGCCGCTGGCCGCGTCACCGAACGGTTGCAGGAGAGGCATTGCCGGATCTCTTCGCTTTCGTTTTCGGTTTCGTCTTCATGCCGCTTCGAAGTCGTCGCGCCAGCGCGCCGACTTTCTTCACGATCTCGGCACGCGGCCGTCCCAGAAGCCGCTCGACCTCGCGCACGAGGACGCTTCCCACGATCACGCCGTCCGCGAACGTCGCGACCCAAGCCGCTTGCTCGGGCCGAGAAATGCCGAAGCCCACGGCGACCGGCATCTCGGTCTCGCGCTTCACGGCGACCACGTGCTCGCGAAGTTCTTTCGGCAGTTTCGCGCGCGCGCCGGTCACGCCCGTGAGCGAGACGGCGTACACGAACCCGCGAGCCGCTTCGGCAATGCGTCGCGCGCGCGCGATCGGAGTCGTCGGCGCGACCAATAGCGCGATCGGCAAGTCGGCATCGCGCGCCAGCTCCAGGAAGTCGCCGGCCTCGTCGAG
>JACOTG010000029.1 GCA_016178505.1 Planctomycetota bacterium | reverse complement strand
CGCCGACGGCGTGCTGATGAGGACGACGCCCTCGCCGATCCGTTCGACGAGGTCGCGAATGCTCCCTTCCTTGAAGCTGCCGGAGTGGAAGAGTTCGGCGCCCGACGCGTCGGACGATCCCGGCGCTCCGGTATCTGCGTCGGCCTTCTTCCAGGCGACGATCTCCTTCCGCGGGATCTCGAGGATGGAGAACCCGACGTCGACGAACACGGCGTCCGTCGTCTCCTTGACCACCGAGCCGCGGACTTCCTTGCCTTCGCCGAGCGAGAAGACGTCGGCTCGAGCCGAAGCTCCGAGCACGCCGACGAACGCTGCGACACGGATGAACCGAACGAATGGACTCATCGGGAATCCTCCAACGGCGACGCCGTGGCCTCGACGATCGCGCGCCGCTCGTGCTCGCGCGGAGTGTACCAGATCACCGGAATCCGTCGGCCTCCCGGGCGGCAATTCGGGCGAGGCGGCGCGACGCGCCGAGTAGAATGCTCCCGCTGACGATTCGAGATGGAGGACATCACATGATCACCGCGCTGGGAGCCATCGTCTGGGCCGCGTGCGTTGCCGGCCCCACCGACGGCGACGACGGCAAGCCGCAGAGACCGGTCGAACGGCTCGCGTTCGGATTCCTCGGACCCGAGATCGTGAAGATCTCCACCGACGTCTCCGGTCTCGTCGCCGCCGACGTGGACGGCGACGGCAAGACCGATCTCGTCGTCGCGAACAATCAGAAGCTCAAGATCGAGTTCCTGCTTCAGGGCCGGACGTCGAACCCCGATCCCCCGCGCACCACCGAGGGCCCGAACGATCCGCCCGACGACTCGCGTTTTTCGCGGAAGTCGATCCTCACCGAGAAGAAGGTGACGAGCCTCGCGTGCGGCGATTGGAACGGCGACGGCCGCACGGACGTCGCGTACTACGGCGACCCGAAAGAGCTGGTCGTCGTCTTTCGAGGTGCCGACGGCGCGTACGCGACACGACGCGAGTTCCGGATCACGGACGGCTCCGCGTCTCCGTCCGCACTGCGCACGGCGGACTTCGATCACGACGGGAAAACCGATCTCTTGCTCCTCGGCGAAGAGTGCTTCTACTTGCTCCTCCAAAAGGGAGGCACGCTCGCCGAGCCGATCAAGATCCCGCTGATCGACAAGGGCGTCTCCGGCATCACGACCGCCGACCTCGACGGCGACGGGCGCGTCGACCTCCTCTTCACGAGCCCGGGCGACGCGCGGCCCGTTCGCATCCGGTTCCAGGAGAGCGACGGACACTTCGGTCCGGAGCTTCGCTACAAGCTGCCGGCGATCTCCGCATGGGAAGCCGCGGATCTCGACGGCGACGGGCGCGCGGAGGTTCTCGTCATCGAGGCGGCGTCGAACCGAATGCGCGTCCTCGGTCTCGCGCCGAGCGAAAAGAAAAGCGGATCGCTTGGCAAGCCGAGGCTGTTCGCGCTTTCGAAGGACGCGAAGGACCGTAGCCTCGCCGTCGGCGATCTCGATGGCGACAAGAAGGCGGACGTGGTCGTCTCGGATCCGGCGGGCGCGCAGCTCCTGGTCTTTCGCTCCGACGCGGCCGGCGCACTTTCGAGAGTCGACAGCTATCCGTCGCTGACGGCGGTGCGCACGGTGCGCGTGGCCGACCTCGACGGCGACGGCCGTGACGAGGTCGTCGTCCTGTCGTCGGACGAAAAGGCGATCGGCATCGCGAAGTTCGACGCCGCCGGTGGACGGCTCGGGTTTCCCAAGCCGATCGCAACCCTCGGTGATCCCGTCAGCATGGACGCCACAGACGTCAACGGCGACGGCCTCGCGGATCTCGTCTACGTGGGAAAGACCGACAAGAAGCTGTCGCTCGTCGTCGTGCCCGGAACTCGAAACGGATTCGGCGAACCGCAATCGACCGAGCTTTCCGGATTCGGAAACGATCCCCGCGATCTGCGAGTCGCCGACTTCGACCACGACGGGCGAGCCGACGTCCTCGTTTTCGTGCCGTACGAGCCGATGCACGTCCTCGTCGCGGGGCCAAGCGGTTTCGTCGACGCATCCGCGAAGGAGAGTTTCAAGAAAAGCCTCGTGCAGAACGCGACCGCCGCAGGGTTGACCGTCGCGGACCTCGACGGAGACGGCAAGACGGAAGTGCTGCTCGCGTCCGGAAAGAACTTCGCCCGATCGCTCGCGATCGACGAGAGCGCCGGTGGAGCGTTGAACATCGTCGACCAGTTCAACGCGCAGCGCCCCACGGCGGAGATCGTTTCGGTCGGCGTCGTCGACTCGGCGAGCGGCCCGTCGCGACAGGTCGTCCTCGTCGACAAGTCACAAAACGCGCTCATCGTCCTCGAGCGGGGCGCTTCGGGCGTTTACGAAACGGTCGCGACCGAAGAGTTCGGCGCCATGGAAGTGCGCGGCATGATCACGCGCGACCTGGACGGCGACGGCAAGACCGACGTGCTCGTCTACGGGGACGACCGCTTCGCGGTGCTCTTCGCAGGCGGCAACGAACCGAATCTCGTCGAGCGTTCGCACTACGAGACCACCATCAAGAACGCACGGTACGGAGACTTGATCGTCGGGGATCTCACCGGCGACGGGAAGCCCGACGTCGCGCTCTTCGACGTCTTCAATCATCTCGTCGACGTCGTGACCCTCGGAAGCGGACTCCAGCCGCGCTCCGCGCTCGACTTCCGCGTGTTCGAGGAAAAGAGCTTCCGGAGTTCGCAGTTTCGCCGCACGCCCGAACCGAGGGAAGGCGTGATCGCCGACGTCACGGGCGACGGCCGCCAGGATCTCGTGCTCCTCGTCCACGATCGGATTCTGGTTTATCCGCAGGAGCCCTGACGACCTGCCGGCAAATAACGCGGGCCGCTTCGCATCGATCGCGAAGCGGCCCGCGACGGTTTCGTGGACGAGTTATTTCGGATCGCGGTCGCTCGAGTCGGACGTCGAAATGTTCAAGCCGTGCGGCTGATGGATGTATCCGAGCTCGTACTTCTTGCGCAGACGCGCGGCCGTGTCGTCGTCCGCTACGTCGATGCTGTCGCAATGGAATCCGAACATCTCGCTGATCGGCAACAGCGGAATGTTGACGAGGCCCACCACGAAGTCGACCGCCTCCTTCGGACTCACGTTGACGTCCGCGCCGAGGAACAGCACGTGCAGCGAGGCTCCGACATCCAGCCAGTGGTGATCCTCGTTGTGGAGGATCGTCCAATCGTCGATTTGATAGCCCCGTTCCCAGAGGGTTTTGGTCCCGTGCACGGGCTCGAGGTCGGCGTCCGTGTAGTACAGCACCGACACTCCACCTTCGGTGCGACGCTCTTTCCACACGCCGAGCGATCGCTGGTTCCATCCACCCTTGACGCCGTTCAAGTGACCGGCGCCGATTTGCGCGAGCTTCGTCGCGCGGACATTCGCGAGGAGTCCCTCGCCGGCGCTCAAGTCGATCTGGACGATGTCCGTCAAATCGAGGGCTTCGTCCTTGAGCAATGTCGCGACCTTGCGGCCAAATCCCCAGGAATCCGTCTCGTCGGTGTACGCCTTGTAGCTGGGAGCGCTTTGGCAGCCAGTCACAGCAAACAAGACGGCGAGGCTTGCGGCGGCAACAGAACCTTTCATCCCTTTTCCTCTCCTGACCCCGAAGGGCCCATGCGGTGCGTCGGTCGCATCCGAGTCATGTCGCCGGCCGTTCTCCCGCCGGCTCTGGGACGGTCAAAGTCCCTGAGAATCCAGCAAAAGCGGCCGCATTCTACAGGTGACCGCTTCCTTGTCAAAAGCAAACTGAGTTGGGGCCGCGGGCCGTCAACGAAGCGGGCCGCCTCGTCGGCGGCCCGCTTCGTGAATGAAGAGGAGCGTATGAATGTCGTCTCCGACGTCCCGCTGGAGACGCCGGCGTCGAGTGGATTCAGACCGGATCTTTTGCGTGCTTGTGCTCGGTGCGCGCTTTTTCTTTGTGCTTCGCCTTTGGAGCGCGCTCCTCGCGCGGACGGTCCTCGTCCGGCTCCGGCGTTCGAGGGGCGGCCTGACCTCTCATCCCCGGACACTGACAGGAATGCGCGCTGCAGTCGCGACCGCAATTCGAACCGCATTGCGGAGTCGCCGGCATCGTCCACGTGAACGCGCGAGGAGCAGCGAGGCCCCGCAAGTTCGTCCGCGGAGTCGCAATTCGCGGAACGACGAAGGTGCGGGCCTTGGGCGGCGCCTGTGGGGCGAACACGCGCATGCGCGCGGTGCCGGATCCGGGGCCGGGTCCGGGGCCGCCGAATACGAACGATCGCGCGCGCGCTTTCCCCTCCGCCTTCGCCGCGCCGGGCCGTGTGCTCGCACCGTGCGATTCGCCATCGAACAGGGTCTTTCCGGCGCCGTCCTTGACGACGACCTTGTCGCCATCGACGAAGACCTGAATGGTGTGCGATCCGCCGTGGCCGCCGCGAGGACCGGCGAGGTGGAGCTGCTTTCCATTCACGATCACCTGCGGCGAATCGGAATCGTCGTCGTCTTCGTCCTCGTCTGCGGACGCCGGTGGCGCTTCCACGGCGAAGACGGCGTCCTCGCCGTCCGGTGAATCGAGGGTCATGTCACCAAACGCCGGCATGGCAGGCATTGCCGGCATCGCGGGCATGGCAGGCATCGAAGGCATCTTTGGCATCGCAGGCATCGGGGGCATGGGGGCGAGGGTGGTTGTGCCGCCGCCGCCGCAACCGCCGCACGGGGACTCGTCCATCGCTTCGGCGGCTTCGGCCGCGTCCTCGTCTTCGTCAGCCTCCGGTGCGACGTCGGCGGCGTCCTCGATGGCGATCGCCGTCTCGATGCCTTCGGTCTCGTCGTCGACGTCTCCCTCGCCCGCTTCGGGCGTGTCCTCGTCATCGCCGGCAACCACCGCCGCTGCGGCCAGGTCTTCGTCGCTCACCGCTTTCGCGGCGAACAGCGACGAACCGTTGAACGCGGTCCACGTGCCCGCAGCGATCAGCGCTCCGCCGAAAACCGCCAATCCACCCGACCACTTGACCCTCGAGTTCATGTTTCACTCCTCCTTTGATCTGCGCCCTCTCGCCGGGCTCCTTTCGACCACCGATCATCCGTCGCTGATCGCTCGAGCGGGCGGCGGCAACCGGACGAATCCGCGCTCGTCTCCCGTCCGAAACGTCGGGGCCGAAGTACGCCGCGAATGGAGTGGCGTTTGGAGATTTCCCGATTCGGAGACGGTTAGAATGGCCGCGTGTTCCGCTTTGGAAAGCGCCGCCGCATCGGAAAGCGCGTCATCGTCGGTTTGGCGATCGCCGCGCCGATCATTGCCCTCTCGTTCTTTCTCGCGTGCGGCCGAGCGCCGCGACTCAACGTCGTCCTCATGTCGATCGATTCGCTGCGACCCGACCACCTCCGCTGCTACGGGTATTCGCGCGACACGAGCCACGCAATCGACGGGCTCGCCGCCGAAGGCGTCCGCTTTCGCACGGCGATCAGCACGACGTCTTGGACTCTGCCGGCGCATGCAGCGCTCCTGACCGGGCTCCCCGACTACGTGCATGGCTGCTTGGACAACGGGTTCAAGCTGGACGACGAACGGACGACGACGCTCGCTGCGCTGTTCCGGAAGTCGGGCTATCGGACGGCCGGGTTTGCGAGCGGACCCTATCTTGCGCCGATGTTCGGCTTCAAGCAGGGCTTCGACGAGTACGTCAATTGCTCGTCGATGAGCGAGGCCGCATGGAATTCCGAAGAGCAGACGCCAGACGGCATCACCGCGATGAACGATCTGTCGCATTCCGACGTGACGAGCCCGCGCGTGCTCAAAGGAGTCATGGATTTCCTGGGATCCGCCGGCAACAAGCCGTTCTTTCTCTTTCTTCACTGGTGGGACGTTCACTTCGACTACGAGCCTCCCGCTCCTTACGACACGGAGTTCGACCCGGACTATCACGGGTGGGTCACCGGCAAGAACGTCGCCACGGACGCTCGCATCAACAAAGACATGCCGGAGGCGGACAAGAAGCACCTCATCGCGCTGTACGACGGCGAGATCGCGTGGACCGACCACCACATCGGCCTCGTCATCGACGAGCTGAAGCGTCGCGGATTCTGGGAGAACACGATCGTCGTCGTCACCGCCGATCACGGCGAAGAGTTCTTCGAGCACGATGGCAAGGGCCATCAGCAATCGCTCTACGACGAAGTCATCAAGATTCCGCTGATCATCCGATGGCCGAAGGGGCCGGCGAATCGAGTCATCGGCGGCCAAGTGCGCATCACCGACGTGTTGCAAACGCTGGTCGAGCGCACGGGCATCGCGGGACTGCCCGGATCGAGCGGCCTCTTTTCTCGCGACCTCGAGCCATTCACGCGAGACGGGGCCGATCCGCCGGAGCTGCCCGCCTTTTCCGAGTTGCGCGTCGCGGCACTCGACAAGGATTACTCGAGCCTTCGCCAAGTCGATCGCCGCGACGCGTGGAAAGCGTTCGAGAGCTTCCGGAAACCGATGGGGCGCGCATTCTGGG
The DNA here is from genome assembly GCA_016178505.1 of Planctomycetota bacterium. Lineage (GTDB taxonomy): Bacteria > Planctomycetota > JACOTG01 > JACOTG01 > JACOTG01 > JACOTG01. Next base: position 31,126 of record JACOTG010000029.1, on the reverse strand, counting down.
ATCTCGAGCGAAATCCACGCGAAGAGGGATTCGACCTCGGCCCGCCACGCGCGAAATCCGCGTTCGAGAAGCTCGAGGGGATGCGCGAGCTATTCGATGCGATCGGCAATCGCCGAAGGGGCGCGAGAGGATTCGAGCTCACCGACGAGATGAAGAGGCTGCTGAGGTCGTTCGGCTATCTCGTTGGCGGCGACCCCAAAGCGGCGAACGACGAGCCCGCCGATGCGTCACCGGGGGACGGGAAGGATAAGCCCACGGACCGGCCGCACGAAAAAGACCGTTGAGTGGTTGAGTGGTTGAGTGGTTGCGGCGCTGAGTCGGTGAGTCAGTGATTCGAGATCGAGGGAAGCCGCACGATCACCTCAGTTCCCTTGCCTGCCTCGCTTTGCACGACGATCTCGCCGTTCATCTCGTCGATCGCTCGCTTGCAGATCGCGAGGCCAAGTCCGGTTCCTCGACTCTTCGTCGAAAAGTACGGCTGGAAGATCCGGGCGAACACTTCGGGCGACATTCCCGCGCCCGTGTCGATCACTCGAGCCTCGACGGCCGCGACGTCCGCGATCTTTCCGAGCCGCGACGTCACGTGCAACGTGCCGCCGTTCGGCATCGCCTGCAGCGCGTTATTGACGAGGTTGATGAACACTCGCCGAAGCGCATCCCAGTCCGCGCGCACGCGCGGCAGGCTCGCGTCGAGCTCGGTGACGACGCGCAGGTTCGGGGCCGCGTCCGCCGCGTAGAGCGCAAGGCTGTCCCGCAGGACTTCGTTCACGTCGATCGGCTTCAGGTCACGCTTCGGGAGACGCGCGAAGTCGCCGAACTCGGTCGCGATCTTTTGGAGCGAGTCGATCTGCTCGATGATCGTCGAGGTCGAGCGGGTCATCACGTCGGCGAACTGCGGCGAACCGTCCTTGTAGGTTTGAAGGAGGTGCTGGGTCGCGAGCTTCATCGGCGTGAGCGGGTTCTTGATCTCGTGCGCGACCTGCGCGGCCATCTCCCGCCACGCCACGTCTTTTTGCGCGCGGATCAGCTTCTCGCGGTTGCCTTCGAGGTCTTCGGCCATTCGATTGAACGACGTGGCGAGCGCTCCGATTTCGTCTTGCGTTTGGACTTGGACGCGCGCTCCCAGATTGCCTCGTGCCACTTCGCTGGTCGCGCCGCTGAGCCGTCGGAGCGGTTCCGTGATTCGATGCGACAGCGCATACGCAGCGAAGATGATCGCGAGCGCGGCCAGGGTCGTCGCGATCACGAGCACGTTGCGAAGTTCGTTGACGCGCCCGAAGATCTCTTCACCGTCGATTCCGACGCCGACGAACCAGCCGAATCCTTCGTGGTTCGAGTCGAGCGTGACGGCAAGCCCGGAGATCTTCTCGCGCCCGGGCGGATACTCGTATCGCCACGATGCCGTTCCACCGAAGCGAGCGCTCGCCGCGGCGTCGTGGAGCCCCGGAAGGTGGTGGTCCTCGACGACTCGCGATTCGTAGTTGTTGCCTTGAGCGAGAGGAAGAGTGGCGTCTCGAAGCTTGTGGCCGATGACGGTGTTGGCGTCGGACTTCCACAGATACGCGTAGCCGGAGCGGTAAGGACCGAGCTGTTCGAAGTACTTCGCCACCTGGTCGAGGATCGAAATCTGGATGTAGCTCCAGTTCATCACGTTGTACCAGGCGCCGAGGAACTCTCCCGTCTCCAGATCGAAGATCGGTCCGGCAAACCCGACGTTGTATCGAAAGCAAAGGTCTTTCCCGTCGTAGTCGTAGACCGATTCGACCAACGACGATCGGTGCCAGTCTTCCTTGGCGAAGTGGCTCGCCCGGGCTTCTTGGAACCAGTGTTCCCCCGAGACGTCCCGGCCTCGCACGCGTGAGAGGCGATCGGGATCCAGTGACCGACCGTTTCGGTCGCGCGTGTTGGTGAACGCGATGCGCCCCGCGGCGTCGGCGACGACGAGGAGGTCGTAGACCTCTTTGATCCGCACGAGGTCGTCCAGGAGCAGTTCGGTCTCGCGTCGCTCGAGAGATCGCTCCGGTGAAGTGAGTGCCCGTGAGACTTCTCGGAGGTTCACCCACGACCGGATGTCCTTGTCGCGTTCCAAGAGCGTGAGGTCGATCTTGTCCGCGGTGTCGGCGGCGCTCTTTTCGAGGAAGTAGGTTACGACCTCCTCGGTCATCCGAGACTTCGCCTGGAAGTAGGCGAAGACCGCGATCATCACCAACGGAAGGATTCCGACGGCGAGCAACACGAGCGCGAACTTCGAGAAGATCGTCTGCAGTCGCACGCCCTTACTCCGCGGTTGATTGGATCACGGTAGAGCGATCGAAGCGGGCATCGTCGTCCGTTCCAAGTGTGAACGCAAAAAAAACTTAACATTTCTCCTCCATCGGACCACTATAGGGGGTCTCGTAGATCATTGCGCCACAACAGGGGCACCGGAGATGGACGCTGACGCGACGCTCGTGCGTCGCACCCTTAGAGGAGACACTGAGGCCTTTCGTGAGCTCCTCGGTCGGTATACAGGTGCCGTGTTTGCGCTGATTTACAGCCATCTTGGACGTACGGAGCACGCGGAGGACGTCGCGCAAGAGGTGTTCCTCCACACCTACCGGTCGCTAGGCAACCTGAAGGAGCCAGCGAAGTTCGGTAGTTGGCTCTACGGACTCACGAAGCGGACGTGCTTGAACTGGCTTCGACGCCAGAAGGCCGATTCACTTCCGCTCGACGAAGTGAACGAAAGTTCGACGATTGCCGAGCGCCCGAGCCGTTCGAGCGGGCAATCGGACGACGAAACGGAAGTGTTGGAGCTGATCCAGTCGCTGCCGGTGATCTACCGTGAGGTCATTCACTTGCGGTACATCGAAGATTACTCGTACCGCGAAATCGCGAGACTATTGGAGATCTCCGAGTCGGCGATCAACATTCGGTTGATCAAGGCGCGGAGAATGTTGCGGGAGAAGATCGAGAGGAGCCGTTCAGGATACGAGCCATGAGATGTAATCAAGCATTGGACCTGGTGTCGCGGCGAATCGACAACGAACTCGCGTTCGAAGAGCGCGAAGTGCTGCTGGAACACTTGAAGGGATGCGAGAACTGCCGGGCCTACGCCCGGGCTTGCGAGGAAGATGCGTTCCGCATTCGACGAGTGCTTCGGTTCTTCCGGCCGAAGAAGGCCGAGTTCATTCAGCGCACCATCGCTCTCATCACCGAGCACGAAGAACCCCATCGTGAAATCGCGCCGACCGAGGAGCCGGCGAGCCGATCGGCTTCCTGGAAGTACGCTGCCGCGTTCACGATTCCCGCCGCCGCGGCAGTGATCGCGTTCTGCGCGTACCAGCTCTTCGCACCGCCCTCGAACGCCGAGCTTCAACGTTGGAAGGGACTCGTCGCCGATCAGCAATCCAAGATCCATGAACTGGAGCGTGGCGCGGAAGCTCGTGGCGATGTTGCCGCCAGACGGGCGGAACGCACCGTTCGGTCCGGAAACGAGGGTCAGGCGAAGCCCCTCATCAGCGAAGGCACTCCCGAGCGCCTCTTGGCGTCGTCGAACGTTTCCCGGAACGATCCCAACGACGATGGCGCGAGGAAACCTGGTGAGATCGACATCTCCCCTGCCATAGCCAGGCTCGATCGCGTTCAGGCTCAAATGCAAACCCTGTTGGATGCACTCGATCAGGATGACCTGACGAAGGCGATGACGATCGCGCAGGAGATCGGAAACGCATTCAACGAGGTCGCCACCCTCAGCGGTCAGCTCGCGACTCGGCTGACGGACATGCTGAATCGGCCAAACGTGGATAACGACGACCGGGTCGCCCTCTTGGGGATGCTCGCGAAGATCCACACGGACGTCACGGCCTCGTACTTCCGCGACGAGCTCGCAAAGGGTGACTCCCAATCGAACGTGAGTCTCCGTCGCGCTCTCGCGGAGGGCCTCGCTCTGAATGCAGACGACAGCCTGGCCACGCACGAGCTCCTCAAGTCGATGATGTGGGGCGCGGACGAGGACCATGAAGTGAGGACGGCCGCCGCGCGAGGATTGGTTCAGATCGCGTTGAACTCGTCGGATTCCGATCCCTTTTTCAGGGAAGTGATGGCTTTGGCGTTGGGGCCGAATCCGGTCCAGGACCCGCGGCTGCGGATCGAAATCATCCAAATCCTAGCCGGCACGCCGGGAGCGCCGGGGATCGTCGATTTCCTCAATACGATCGCTCGTTCGAGTTCGGACCACGACGAGCGTGTGGCAGCGATCGACAGCCTGGGTGCACTGCCGAGTGAATCCGCTCTGAGCGCGCTCAACGAACTCTTGAACGACGCGCACATGCCGCCGGATCTACGAAGCCGTGCACGAGGTCGGGTCGAGCACCCAAGGACGCCGCCTCGCTCCTCGCATCGCGACGACGATCGACGCCGCTAAGAACCCCGCAGTCCCGCGCCCCGCGACCGCCGGATCGGATCGCAGCCGCGTCCGGTTGGTGTCGGCCCCTCCACTCCACGCCCCGCGGCCCCGCCAACGGTCCGCGGACACCGCGGTTCCGTCCTAGGCCCGTCCTCGACACGCGACCCACCGCGAGAACACGCCACGAACGCCGGGCAGCCTCGCGCCGGGGACAGAGGCAGTTCAGTCCGTCGCCGCTCGGGTACGGAAACGGGAAGACGAACGCGGGCGAGACGTTGGCGGGATGTTCGAAATCAGGACGATTTCGCGGTGCGGTCGAAGTCAAAAAAATAACAAAGAACTCGAGTAAAGAGAGGGCGGTTGGGGAGGGAACTTTTCTCTGTACCCAAAGTTCTTTGTTATTAGCGGGTAAGATGGCAAAAGCCGGACCTGAATGTCAACAGCAAATTCACACCGATTGTCGCCGCTGCAACGCCTCACTCTCCATCCGGTTAACCACCACATTTCGACCGCGAGACGCGCGGCGACCGCGGGCGTAACGATGCCGGCGTGTCGACGCCGTGAAACGTCGATTCGACCGACGCGGCGTGCGCTCCGCTAACCGATGATCCAGCCGAGCATTGGCGATGTTGAAAAACCTCGACTCCGCGATCGCTGGAGCGGTGATTCCTCGACGTTTCTCCACGGCTCATCCACAAGCTGTCCACTCGCTGGCGCCCGCTCACGCCTTCAAGCTGATCGTCTCTTCTTTGTTTTCGCCATCGACGAGTTTGATGGATGTCGTCGTCGCCGCACCGTCCTTCGTGACCGTGATCTTGTAGTTGCCCTCCGGAATGTTCTCGAGAGGGACGCGGCCGTTTGGGTCGGTGAGGTTGAACTTCTCCATGAAACTCTGCAGTACCTTCGGGTTCTTCTGGTACCGAACCAGCGCGTACGCGATGCGCGGCGGATACGCCGGTTTCCCCTTTTCATCGGTCACCTCGACCTTCGCCCCCGGGATCGCCTCGCCGGAAGGACTGAGAACGACGACCGTCAGCGAGGCTCCCGTCGCCAAGGTGAAATTCGCTCGAGCGGGCTTTCCCTCGGATGCCACCACCTGCTGCGTCGCACCGAGCGTGTACTTTGGAGCCGTGGCAAACACCTCGTACTGCCCTTCCGGCAAGCCCGAGATCTTGTAGTAGCCGGTCTTGTCGGTGATGACCGAAGGACCCGCTTGCCCGAGAGTCGATGCCGGGTCCTCGAACATCGGTTGCGACGATACCGAGGCGCGGGCGATTCCCGTTCCGGCGCGATCCTGCACGAACCCGTCGATGGTGCCGCCCTCGTGGATGGTGATCTGTATCCCTGACGTCTCTTGACCCTCGGTGACGGCGACGTTGTCGACCGATGCCGGGGCGAAGTTCTTCGAATTCACCTGGACCGAATAGACGCCGGCCGGAACGTCATCGAGCTTGAATCGGCCGTCTTCCGCGGTAAACGATCGGCTTTTCGAGCGGCCGGGCTCGTCGGGGTTGGAAGGATCGACGACGCCTCGCGCCGTCACCGTGAAGTTTCGCGGCCCCGCTGCGCTCGGAAACGTCACGGTGCCCGAGATGCTGCCATTCCTCCGCAGCACGAAGTCGACGCTTTCGGAACCGGCATCGATCTCACGCTTCCGGTCGGCGCTGTAGCCCTGCTTCGCCGCCGTGAGCATGAACTTTCCGGGCTGCAGCTTCTCGATGCGATATTTGCCTTCGGCATCGGTCGTCGTCGTGCCGTAGGACGCCATGCCGTTGGCCGCTCCGGGAGACGATCCGCTCACGCGCACGCCGCCAACGGCCGCGCCCGTCGAATCGGTCACATGACCCGCGATCGTCTTGCCCCTATCGAGCGTGAAGTCGACGTTGTCGGTTTTCTTCCCGGCCTCGACTGCGACGCTTTCGTTTCGTGCCAGGAGGAAGCCATCGGCTTTGACCTCGACGATCTTGGGGCCGGAGATGAGCCCACCGATCGCAAACCGTCCGTCGCCATCCGTCGTCGCGTTTCCGAGCTGTCGGCCGGCGGTGACGTGCTTCGCGTTGAACAGCTCGTCAGGCTCGTTTGGGTTCGGATTTGGATTCGAGTTGGCGTTGGCGTCCTCTGGTTTCTCCTTCACGGTGATCATCGCTCCTGCGACGGGCTTTCCGTCGGGGTCGCGCACCGTTCCCGCGAGTTCGCCCCCTTTCTCGAACCGTAACGTGACGTCCTTGATCTCTTCGCCGGCCTTGGTCGTGATCTCGTCGCTCGTGGCTTCCGGGTAGTTCGCCGCCTGTGCGACGAGGCGAAACGTCTTGCCCGGATCGAGGCCCGTGACGCTGAACTTCCCCTGGGCGTCCGTCGTTGCGACCGGCTGAGATCGTTTGGAAAATAGAAATGCGTTCTCCTCCGAGAAGATCCGGGCGCCGGCGACGGGCGCGCCATCGGGACCGAAAACCGTCCCGGACACGACGGAGCCGCGCGAGAGCTCGAGTACGATTTCCTCCATCTTCCGGTCGCCCGCGAGCGTGACTTCTTGCCGGAGCGCGGTGTAACCCGGCGCGGAGACCATGAGCATCTGCCGGCCGCTCGGCATTCCGCCGATCGTGAACTCCCCGTTTGCCGCCGTTTCCACTTCGCTGGAGTTGCTGAGAAACCCCATGCCGTAGCTGACCTTCGCTCCTGGCACGGGTGCCTTGGTGATCGCATCGAGAATTCGACCGTGCACGGATAGCCCCGTCGAAAGCGGAATGTTCTGCGTGATTTCCTTCCCTGCGGTGACTTGGACGTCGTGTAGGCTCGCGCTCTGATATCCGAATGCCTTGACTTGCAGGAGGATCTTTTCCGGCGTCGCCTCGAAGCGGTAGGCCCCGTCCGCTCCCGTCTCGATCGACTCTTCCCACCTGGAGTTCTCGCCGAGCTGAGACATCCCCGTCACGGTCGCGCCACTCAGCGGTTTCCCGTCGTCGGCCGATGTCACCCGCCCGAGCACGGTCCCACCACGGAAGAGCCGAATCTGCATCGAGTCGTTGAACTTGACGTTTCGCTCCGTCCTCGACACGAACCCCTTCGCGCGCGTTCGGATCGAGTATCCGCCGCCGCCGAGTTTCTCGAATGTGAAGGCGCCGCCCACGTCGGTCGTCGTGGTTGCCACGGGTTCGGCAACGCCCTCGCGGCGCAGCAAGTCGACGTTGGCGCCTTGGAGCGGCTTTCCGTCCGAATCGAAGACGATCCCGATGACCCGCCCCTCACCCTTCTCGGGCGGCGCCGGCTTTTTCCCGGCCTCCGTCGGCGATTTTGATCCGGTCGACCCTGGCGGCGTCACCGCAGTCGCGGCGTTCGGACCGGAAATGACCCGATACAGCTCTTTGCCGAGATAAGTAAATGCCACCGCGACCGCCGCAATCAAGGCGACGGAAAGCGCGATGATCCAGACCTTCTGGCTCTTCATGGACGATCCTCCAAGCACTAAGCCCGAACGTGCGCGATGGTCCTCGTGACGCCGGCGGCGTGCCGCTTCTTCCCTTCGGCGTCCTCATCGCACGTGCTTGAACCAGATCGCTGCAGCGTGCGAGCGTCGAACAATCGACGAGAAAGCCGGTAGGGGGCGGGATTATACCTGCGTCGAATCGGGTCGCGGAAGTGCGGCCTGGCGACATTGACTCGTCTCGGTGCGCGGCATAGTCTCCGCGCGCGCACGATCGACCGCGACACGCGCCGACAAGGAGCCTTGCATGTCCCTTCGACTGTCGACGAAAGCGACGTTTTTTTCGGAGATCGCATCCGTCCTTTCGTCGGGCATTCCCATCGCCGAGGCCCTCGAACTCGTCGCTCGGCGGCGTTTCCCCGCAACGTCGGCCGCAGGACGAGTCGTTGCCGAGTTGGCCACGGTCGTTCGGTCCGGCGAGCCGCTGTCGCGCGGCATGGAGCGTCAACTCAGTGCTTTCGAGGGGGTCGAGATCGCCGTCGTTCGCTCCGGTGAGCAGAGTGGCCACGTCGAGGACGCGCTCCGATTCGTCGCGGCCTCTCTCGACAAGCGCGTCGCCCGCCGACGGCGGCTGCTCCTCGGGCTGGCGTATCCCGCGTTCGTCCTCCACTTCGTGGTTGCGCTGGCACCCCTGGCGTTGCAACCGCTGAGGGGGTTTGGACCGGGGTACTTCTGGCGGGCACTGCCGGGGTTGCTGGTATTTGACGGTGGGATCGCAAGCGGGATCTGGCTGCATTTCCGATTCAGCCGGAATCGCCGATACGTGGAGTTCCTTCGGAAGGTCCCGATCGTCGGGCGCGCTTGGGTCGACGCGGGCCTCGCCCGCTATCTCCGAGCCCTTTCGGCTCTGTACGGTGCGGGCACGCCGTTGCGGGAGGCCACACGCCTTTCAGCGATGGCGTGCGCCGAGCCGACGCTCGACGACGACATGGACCATGTGACCGCGGGGATCGAGCGGGGCGAGACCTTGTCGGCTCAGCTCGCGAGAACGGGCAAGTTCCCGGACGAAGTGCGGCGATCCGTGGAAATCGGCGAGGAATCGGGCACGCTCGGCGAGAAGCTCGATCGGGTTGCCGCGATGTTCGAAGAGAAGGCCGACCGAGCACTCGATCTCGCGGTACAAGTCGTCGCGAAAGCCGCCTACGTGCTCGCCGCGCTCGGCGTGACGATCATCGTCGTGTCGTTTTACGGACGGATGTACTCGGAAATCAGCTGAGCGAAGAGGGCTCTCCGCTCTCTCTCATCCGTTGCGATCGGCGAGCTTATTGCGGATGTAGTCGGCGATGGCTCGCTGCGCGTCGTCGTCCGACCATCCGACCCACAGGAATTCAACGGCGGCCTCGTTGCCCTCGTCGCCGGGCTCGCACCGGACGACCCGCCCGAGCGCAATGATCGACGAGCCGAATTCGGGCAGCTTCAAGTCGAGCGCAACCGGCTCGCCGATTCGAAGCTCCTCTCGCGATCGAAAACAAATGCCGCCGCCGCTGATGTTGTGAGTGACCCCTTCGCGAGTGGGGCCGAAGAAACTCTCGCCGTCGATCCGGCGAAACCGGATCAGACAGTCCTCGCGAACGCGCGGAAATCGTCGCCGTTCGTCGGATCCCGAGGCGTCTTCGCCGGTCGTCACGCGTTCCACCGTCCTCTCGAGAATTGTCGATGTCGGTGAGGGTTCATCGGCCTCGGCGGTGCCAACGCTGGGACTCGTAATAGAAATAGGCCACCAAGAGTAGGCTGGCGCACCACACCGCGCTGACCGCGATCACCGAATTCCCTTGGTCGCGGCGCAAGGCCGCAAACCTCTCCTTCTATCGGCGTGACTCAGGCGGCGCTGAAGGCTGCATCGATTGGACGGAGAGTGAGCCAAGGGGACTCGGATTAGGAAAAGAAAGGAAAAGGAAAGAAGGGTTGAGGAGTTTTACGTGTTCGTCACACAACCTTGGCTGCGAGCTTCTCCAAGGCTGGCACTCGGGCCAACCTCATTCGTTGAGACGGCGAGGCCCCAGTAGAGGTTCCCTCGGGCTCGAATCGTTTTTCCCGCCGAGGGCGTTCGACCTCAACGGACGTAACCGAGCGCCCGAAGTCGTGCGGATGCCGCAGCATCCAGGGTTTCATCGCCGCGTGGCGCCGCGGTCAACGACGCAAACCAGGCGTCGAGTCGCGCACGGAGCCGCTGAGCTTCGTCGGCGTGCTCGGAGGAGGCGTCCCGCAACTCTGCAGGATCGGCGCGGAGGTCGAAGAGGAGCTCCCGGCCGTCGTCGAGCCGTCGCACGAGCTTGAACCGCTCGGCCCGAATGGCGATGTGCGGATCGGCCTGGCGCCCGCTGTCCGAGAACTGGTCCCGGTCTCTTCGCGTGGGCACGCCAAGAAGGAGATCCTCGAAGCTTCGGCCTGATCGTCGCGGACTTGGATCAGCGATGTCCAAGACTCGAAGAATCGTCGCGGCGAGTTCGACTTGGCCGACCGGCTCCACCACCCTTCGAGGAACGATGCCCGGCCCGTGCCAAACGAGCGGCACGTGAACCAGAGAGTCGTACAGGAAGTCGCGGTGATCGAAAAACGGAGCGTGATCGCCGAGGTTCTCGCCGTGATCGGCGAAGACGATCACGTGGGTCCGCTCGAATCGAGCCTCGCGCCGAAGCGCGTCGACGAGCGCGCCCAACGCCTCGTCGACGCGATCGATCTCCCCGTCGTACTGCGACGTCAAGAACGCCACTCGAGTAGCGAAGCTGCTCCCCTCGCCCGAGGTCGCCAGTCGTTCCCACTCGTCGAATGCATGACCATCGAGGCGAGCTCGAAGTTCGCTCGGAACACGGGGACGCCCGTACGATTCGCCCGGCCGATACGGCGCGTGCGGCTCGAACAGATGGAGCCAGACGAACGCGGGATCATCGCTCTTGCGTAGCCACTCCATTGCGTCCTCGACGATCGCGTCCGCCGTTCGATCCGGCTCATCGCGAAATGTCTCGAACCCGCGAGCCAACGCATGGATCCCAGCGAGCGCTCCGTGTCCCCCGAAAAACCCGGTGCGGTACCCGGCGGCCGAGAGCACTTGCGAAAGATTCTGAACCGGCGCGGAATCGCCCCGATCGCCCCACTGGAGCACGCCATGTTCGACGGGGAATAGACCGGTCGAAATCGTCGCCATCGAGGGCGCGGTGAAGCAGCTCTGGGTAGTCGCCCCTTCGAACATCGCTCCGGATCGTGCAAGATCGTCCAGCGTCGGAGTTCGCGCGGCGCCGTAGCCGAAGCAACCGACGTGGTCGAATCGGAACGATTCCACCGTCACGAGGATGACGTCGGGACGAGTGCTGCTGGGACGTCCGCAGGCGGCGAAGGCGCACAGAAGCGAACTGGAGAGCAATATCCGGACGATTGCCGTTCGATTCGAGGTCACCGCCCCCTCCTCGCGCCGGTTCTTCGGGCTTTCACTTGATTTCCAAATTCGATGGCACCTATATTCTAGCCGCGACGTACTGACCGCAGACGGCTGGAACTTCGATCGAGACCGATGAACAAGGCCGAGAAACCAACCTACCCGGAGGTCCCCATGCGCCGAATCGGAACCATTCTGTTCTTTTCGTTCGTCTTCGGGGCCACCGCGATGGCGGACGTCTTTCACCTGAAGGATGGACGAACGATCGAGGGATCTCTCGTTCGGCAAACCGACACGCAGTACATCGTGAAGACGATCGGCGGCGAGCAAACCCTCGACAAGGCGAACGTCACGTCCGTCGATCACAAGAAGACGCCGAAGGACGAATTCGACGAGAAGTTCAAAGCCGTCAAGGCAACCGATGCGGACGGGTTCTATCAACTCGGCCTCTGGTGCGAACAGAACAAGCTGAAGGCCGAAGCGGCGAAGAGCTTCAAGAAGGCGCTCGAGATCGAGCCTCAGCACGAAGGTGCCCACAAAGCGCTGGGTCACGTGCAGTACAACGGGGCATGGATGTCGCCCGCGGACCGGGACGCGCTCGTCAAGAAGAACGAGGCGGACGAGCAAAAAGCCGCCGGCAAGGTGCTCTTCAAGGGTCAGTGGGTGACGCCGGAGGAGAAAGCCAACGTCGAAAAAGGCCTGGTCAAGGTCGGCGACGAATGGATGACTCCCGAAGAGAAGGCCAAGATCGACAAGGGCTTCGTCAAGGTCAACGGGCGTTGGCTGAGCAAAGAGGAAAAAGAAGCCCTCGACAAGGGCCTATACAACGTCGACGGCAAGTTCGTGTCGAAAGAGGAAGCCAACACGATTCGCAGCGATTGGGAAAAGGCGTGGGAGATCAAGACGGAGCACTATCTCATCAAGACGAACAAGGACGTCGACTATGCGAACAAAGTCGCGGAACTCGCGGAGAACGAATACAAGGCGCTGAAGGAGTTCTTCGGCGGCTTGGAACCGAAGCTCAAGGAGCCGATGAAGGTCTTCGTGTTCAAGGACCTCGACGAGTACAAGCAATTCAGCGGCGCGAATGCGCGCGGCGAAGAGGGCTACCACTCGTCGCAGAAGGGCTGCTTCCTCGCGATCACTCACGCGGAGCTGCCTGCCGTTTCCTATTACTTTCACGACGACGCTTACAACTACACGTGGACCGACTCGTGGCTCTATCACGTGCTCGCGCACCAATATCAGAACGAGCTGCTGCCGGGAATCACGTCGCCGTGGCTCACCGAGGGAATCGGCATGTATTTCGAGTTGTTCAAATTCTTCAAGAACAACAACATGAAGAAGTACCGCAAGATGCTCACCGGCGAGCGCTTCATCAAGCTCGAGGATTTGATGAAGGTCGAGGCGCTGTCGGACAACGAACAGCATGGATTCATGATCGGCGACGACGTCGGCAACGACAAACCTCAGGGCATCGAGGCGGGGTTGCTGTTCCTCTTCCTCACAAGCGGCGGGCCGACGGCCGACAAAGAAGCACTCGGCAAGTTCTTCCAGAAGATGGTCAAGGGCTCGAACGACACAGCGACGTTCGAGAAGTTCCTTCCGGTCAAGAAGCTCGACAAGGAATTCCAGGCGTGGCTCGAGACCCTCGGGAACGAGGGTGAAGCAAAACCCAAGGGGGACGACAAGTCCAAGAATTGATCACTTGGGCGGCCGCGCCCGGCAGCGTCACGTGCGATGCGAAGATCTCACGACTCGCGAAGCAGGCGTCGAGCGAACGCGATCACGTCGGGGGCGACCTCGGGCTGCGAGGTGATCTCGAAGGCCCGGTGAAGTAAGCCCCGGGCCTCTTCGCGCCGGCCGAGGCGACCGAGAAGACACCCGAGGTGCACGAGCGCGGGAACGCTCGACGGAAAGATCTCGAGCGCACGACGAAGCTCATTCTCCCCTTCCGAAGTTCGACCCGCGCCCGCGAGCGCCGCACCGAGCCATGCGTGTCCGAGGTCTCGATCGGGCGCGAGGTCCACCGCTTCACGCAAGACCGAAATCGCGGCATCGAAATCGCCGCGGTCGAGCGCATCTCTTCCGCGTCCGAGGTCGATGCGAAAGTGCGCCTCGCGGATGCCCCGCAGCGCCGGACGATTGTCGGCATCGGCTTCCGTCGCCGAGCGAAATGCCGAGAGCGCGTCGGCTAGCGCATCCGCAGACCCCTGCGCGTCCCCGGTCAGCGCCCGGTAGTTCGCCAGATCGATGGCCGCCTTCCCGTGCAGGATGTCACGGAGTGCAGTGCGTGACGCGTCCATGGCGGTGCGAAACGCCGCGGCGCGCGGCGCGTCGAGCGCACCGAGATCCACGAGCCTGCCGTCGAGCGGAGCGAGCAGCACACGCAGGGCGCTCAAGTTGTCCTGCGCGTACGTCGTCGCCGTCCCACGAGGGATCGGGAAGAACTCCGTGACGGGGCGGTCGTCCGTCAGTCCGGGATCGTCACCGATCGCCTGCCGTAGCCGCTCGTCCGCGGCGATGAAGCCGCCTCCGATCAGCTCCGCCGGCGAATCGACGAGTGCGTCGCGGAGGTCTGCGGAAACGGCGGGCTCATCGAATCGCCGAATCAGCTCCGCGACGTCGATGCGAATCGGATCCATCGATCCGAGGAAGAGCGCGGACTGCTCGAAGTACCAGACGCTCGCATACGGAAACTCGCGGACGAACGCCGCAAGCAAGTGGAGGAAGTGCTCGGTTCGCAACGCATGCAGCGGCATCCACTGGCACACGAGCCCGCCGGGATTCAAGCGCGAAGAGGCGAGCCGATAGAACTCGCGCGAGTAAAGGCTGACGGCGCCGGGAGTGTACGGCATCAAGGGCTCGAGCGTGATCACGTCGAAGCGCTCCGCCGTGGCCGCCAATCGGCGGCGGCCGTCCCCGACGATCGTCTGGACGCGCGGATCTGCCAAGACCCCGCCATTCCATTGCGAAAAGTGCGGAGCCATCGCCAACACCTCCGGCGACAGCTCGCAGACCTCGATCGATCGCAACGACTGGTGACGCGCCAAGGAACCGGCGGTCGTGCCGGACCCGAATCCAATGACGAGCGCACGACCAGGATCCCGGGCCAGCAGTGCCGGCAGGTGCCCGAGCAGTCGCATGTACGCGTAGGGATCTCCGGTCCCGGCCGCGAGGAACTCGTCGGTGTAGAGAAAGAGTTCCTTCGTGCGCACGTCGTGCACGACCGCGACGGCAAAGGCGCTCCCCTCGGCAGACGCGACGAGCTCGCGTTCGTGACCTTTCTCCCCGCGAAAGACGTGCGACGATTCAATCGGCGGCGTGTCGAGCGGAAAGGCGATCGCCGCGATGCCGAGCCCGACGATCACGAGTGCAGGGAGGCCGACCCGAGTGCGGACGCGCCGACTTCTCGACGAAACCAGGAGTGCGCCGCCAAGAAGCAGCATGCTCGAGACGAGGAACAGCGACGGCTTCAATCCCAGCACCGCGAGTCCAAGCACCACCGCTGCGATCGCGCCGAGCGCCGCACCCGCGTTGTTCGCGAACGCAAATCCCGCCGCCGCGCGCGACGGAGCGCGGTCGATACCGAACCCGCGCACTGCCGCGGGCACGACGCCGCCGAGGCACGCGCTCGTCGGAAACGCGACGGCGAGCGCGATGACGAAAAGGCCAGCGAGAGTCGCCCAACCGCCGGCGGACACCGACCGGGCGCGAAGCGACTCAACGACGTCCCCACCCCATTCGAAGAGAGCGAGAGAACCGAGCGTAAAAGCCCCGGCGAGCGCGAGAAGCGCGCCCGCGAACCGAGCCGGGTCGCGCGAACGATCGGCGTGCCACGACGCCGCCACGCTTCCGACGACCAATCCGAAGAGCACGGCAGCCACGAGCAACCCAACGGAGATCGTGAAGCCTTCGACGAAGAATGCCATCTCGCGGCTCCACAGGACTTCGAGTCCGAGCAAGGCGAATCCGGCAATGAAAGCCGCAAACCAGGCGCCGAATCGCGATGCCGCCGGTCCGCTGCCGTGATCGCCCAGCAACGGAGGCGTGACGTGCGGCTCGGCACTCGAACGACCGCGCGTCCGCAGCACGACGACGACGGCCGCGACCGACGCGAGGACAGAGACGGACGCGGCGACGAACGACGATCCGCGAAATCCGAAGTCACGCACGAGGAACGCGCCAGCGGAGAGCGATCCGACCACCGCGCCAAGGGATCCGGCGGCTGTGATCCATGCAGCGGAACGCCCGAGCCGGTCGACACGATCGGCGAGCGCGCGACACCCGAGCGGAAACGTCGCTCCCATCGCAATCGTCGGAACGCCGAGGAACGCCGCAGCGAGCGTCGTTCGGAGCACGGAGTCCGCCGTGCCCGACAATCCGAGGCGACCGATTCCCGACAGCGCTTCGAGCACCGGGCACGAGACCGCCGCGAAGAACGCAATCGCGAGCTGAAGGATCGCGTACCAGGTCAGCGCCGAGCCTCCCTGCAAGCGACGCGATCCCCCGAGGAGTCCGCCGAGCGCGAGGCCGCTCGAGAAAACGACGAGGATCAGTGCGAACGTCTCGGCGGTGCCGCCGAGCACGTGATAGAGCGCGCGCGTCCAGACGATCTCGTCGACGAGCGCAGCGAAGCCCGAGAGGAAGAAGGGGACGAGCAGGGCGAGTCGCATCCGTCTAGCGGCGTGCAACTCGCTGCGACGTCACTCGACCGATGAATCCTCCGCGCCCCCGGACTGCACGCCTGCCGGCGCGCCGAGCCCGTGGACGAGCGCTTTCATCTTTCGGCCCGGCTTGAAATGCACGACGACCTTCGACGGAACGTAAACCGTATCGCCCGTCTGCGGATTGCGGGCCTTCCGGGCCGCGCGCTCCTTCAGCTCGAAGACCCCGAACTCCCGGAACTCGAGTCGGTTTCCCTTTTCCAGCTCCTCGATGATCTCGTCGATGAACTCCTGGATCACCGATTTGGTCGTGACCTTCTTCTCCCCCATTCGATCCGAGATGCGCTGGACGAGGTCCTGCTTGGTGATCGTCGCCACGATTCCTCCCTCGCCGTGCCAGAGATGCCGGAGAATCTCCGACAACGAACGCTAATTTGTGAATCTCCAGTGCAACGTACGACCGCCCCAGATGTCGATCCGAGTGAACCGCGCGCATTATAGAGGGGGCTTCCCCACTGTCAAGGCGAGCCGGATGCCGTGGCATTCGCGGCGCGCATCGCCTCGCCTGCCGCGTCCGCCACGTGCGAAAGGTCGCGATCGTCGTGCGCGCCGCCGACGAACATGGCCTCGAATGCCGACGGCGGCAGATACACGCCGCGGTCGAGCATCGCGTGAAAAAACCGTCCATATGCGGCCGCGTCGCAGAGCTTGGCATCGTTCCACGATCGAATGCCAACGCCGCCCGCAGGCACGCCGAAGAATGGAGTCAAGAGCGAGCCCACTCGTTGGACGCGAACGATCGTCCCCGACGCCCGGGCCGAGTCGACGAGGATCTTCTCGACGGCCCGGGCGGTCGCCTCGAGGCGAACGTAGAGGTCGGGAGTCAGAAGCCGAAGGGTCGCGATTCCGGCGGCCACCGAGACGGGGTTTCCGGAGAGCGTCCCCGCCTGATAGACGCGACCGAGCGGCGCGATCCTCGCGAGGATCTCCGCTCGCCCCCCGTATGCACCGACGGGCATGCCCCCACCGATGATCTTGCCGAGCACGGTGAGATCCGCGCGGACTCCGAATCGCTCCTGCGCCCCACCCTTCGCCAGGCGAAAGCCGGTGATCACCTCGTCGAAGATCAAGAGTGCGCCCGCTCGATCGCAACGTTCGCGAAGTCCCTCGAGAAACCCCGGCGCGGGCGGAACGACTCCCATGTTCGCCGCAACCGGCTCCACGATGATCGCAGCAAGGTCGTTGCCGATGTCGCGAACCAAGCGATCGACGTCCTCGAGGTCGTTGTACGTCGCGACGCGCGTGAGCCGCGCGTACGCCTCGGGGACGCCGGCCGACGAGGGACTGCCGAACGTCGCGGCGCCCGAACCCGCCTGGACCAAGAGGCCATCGGCATGGCCGTGGTAGCAGCCTTCGAACTTCAAGACGACGTTTCGACCCGTGAACCCACGCGCCGCGCGAATCGCGCTCATCGCGGCTTCGGTGCCGGACGAAACGAGACGCAGTCTCTCGATCGAAGGAAACGCTCCGCGGATCGCTTCAGCCAGCTCAGACTCGCGCTCGGTCGGCGCGCCGAAGCTGGTCCCGTTGCGTGCCGTCTCGACGATCGCCGAAACCACTTCCGGATGCGCGTGCCCGAGGATCATCGGTCCCCAGGACGCGACGAGATCGACGTACTCGTTCCCGTCGACGTCGCGGATTCGCCCGCGCGAGCCGGACGCTACGAAAACCGGCGTCCCGCCGACCGCGCGAAAAGCGCGAACCGGGCTGTTCACTCCGCCGGGCATCAACTGCTCGGCCCGCTTGAATGCGGCGTCCGAACGCGCGATCGACCGGCTCATGCTCGTCCTCCGCTCGCCTGTGGCGACGGGATCACGCCGACCGCGACCGCGCGACGGGCAACGTACCAGACCGTGCACGCAACGAAGATCACGATGCTGAGATCCTGCGCGATCGTCAGTCCGGTGAACGTGGCGTCGTTGTCGCCGCGAAGGAACTCGAGCCCGAATCGGCCCGCCGAATAGAGGATTCCATAGAGAAGCATGACGTCGCCATCCAGTCGCCGCCGCGTGAGCCACCAGGAAAGGAAGAGGAAGAGCCCGAAGTCGAAGAGCGACGAATAGACCTGAGTCGGGTGCACGGGTAGCGACGTCGCGGCGTGCGCGTCGAGTCCCATGTGTCGCACTTGATAGTCGAACACCGGGCTCGGGATCTCGCGCGCGCCGTGGTACCCACTGGGAAACGTCACGGCCCAAGGCAAGGAACACGTCTTGCCGAAGCAGCACCCCTGGAGGAAGCAGCCGATTCTTCCGAACGCCTGTCCGAGGATGAGCGAGGGCGCCACGACGTCCGCGACGCGACCGACCGGCAGGCGATGCGATCTCACGTAGAGCAGGCACACCACGAAGGCCACGAAGAACCCGCCGAAGAAGACGAGCCCGCCTTTGTCGATTCGAAAGACGCCGAAATCGACCTCGCTCGGATGCGTGAACCCATGGAGGAGGCGGGCGCCGACCAGCCCCAGGATCGTCGTCGATGCGGCGGTCACCCAACGGCGACGGCCGAACGCGCCCATGCGGTTTCGGGCGAGCCACAATCCGCCGACGCCGCCGGCGAGCAGTCCGGCGATGCCGCCGAGACTCGTGAACGTCGCGGCGTCGAGACGAAACAGCCGCCAATCGAAGTCATCGTGGAACTGTGCGACGTAGAAGATTCGGGCACCGACGATCCCACCGACCATCGCGTAGACCGCAAGGTCGGTCAGGGCCGCCGGGTCGATTCCCATCGCTCGCGCGCGCCGGCTGGCGACGAACAGAGCCACGAGCAGCCCGAGCATGATCATGAATCCGTACGTGTAGATGGGGATCGTGCCGATCAGCGGGAGCGTGAAGTGGAACAGTTCCGGTCTCAATGAGGCTCTCCGCCGTGGACCCTGTCGAGGCGCCCGAGGATGAACGGACCGACCGAAACGATGATCGGCACACGAGTCCCCGTCGATGCGGACTGGGCGGCCGGACGCGAATTCGGCGCAATCTAGGAAGTGACCGAGTTCGTGTCAAGGCGCCGGGGCCGGGTGTTTAGAGGCGTTCTCGGCGCCGGAACGAATTCGCGGAAATTATTTGCCTGCCCTCCCCGTCGAACGCCGCCCATCGACGAGGAAAGGGCCGTTCGGGCTTCGTTGACACCTTCTGTCGAGGTCTGATAAAGTCCGCTGGCTTTTGAATTTGAGCACAGCGGCGGCGGATGCGGCGGGTCCGGACGGCGCGCGTTGTTCGGCATCGGAAAACGATCGGTAACCTCCAGGAGCGCGGATGATCCAGCGTCGGCAAAGCCGAACCGTCGTGGTCGGAAAGGTCCCGATCGGCGGCAAGAACCCGGTCATCGTCCAATCGATGACGAAGACGGCCACTTCCGACGTCGACGCGACGGTTCGCGAGATCCTCGAGCTCGAGGAAGCGGGCTGCCAGATCATCCGAGTTGCCGTGCCGAAGGCAGGAGATGCGCAGGCCATCGCGGAGATCAAGAAGCGCATCCACATCCCGATCGTCGCCGACATCCACTTCGCGCCGACGCTCGCGTTCGCCGCGCTCGAGGCCGGAGCCGACAAGATCCGCATCAACCCCGGCAACATCAAGGATCGTGAGGTTCTCACCAAGATCGCTCGCGCTGCGGCCAGCCGCGGCGTTCCGATGCGGATCGGCGTCAACGGCGGATCCATCGTGCCGATGGACATTCGCCTCGCCGATCGCGCGGCGAACGCGCCGTTCGACCTGTCCGAGTACATGGCGCACGAGGCGTTCGAGTGGATCGAGTTCTTCGAGACGATCGGCTTTCGAGACTTCGTGGTCTCGCTGAAAGCGAGCACGGTTCTCGACACGGTGCGCGCGACGCAGAAAGTCGCTGCCGGTTGCGACTACCCTCTGCACCTCGGGGTCACGCACGCCGGCGCCATCGAAGAAGCGACGATCCGATCGGCGATGGGAATCGGGAGCCTGCTCTTGCAAGGCATCGGCGACACGATTCGCGTGTCGATCGCCGGACCGCCGCTCGATGAAATCAAGGTTGGTCGCGAAATCCTGAAGTCCCTCGGCCTCGCCGCACCCGGCATCAACCTCGTCGCGTGCCCGAGCTGCGGCCGCTCCGAGATCGACCTCGCGAAGACCGTCGAAGAGATCAAGCGCCGCACCGCCGGCTTCAAGGGCAACATGCACATCGCCGTCATGGGATGCGAAGTGAACGGCCCCGGCGAGTCGGTCGAAGGCGACATCGGCCTCGTCGCCGGACGCGGCTTCGCCTTCATCTACAAGAACGGCAAGAAGCACCGCCGCATTCCGGAAGCGACGATGATCGACGAGTTCGTCGCCGAGGTGAAGGCGATGTCCGCTGAATCCAAAGCGCCGGGATCAAGCAGTTCGTAGATCGGGGGAAGTCCCGAAGGAGACGCCATCGTGATTTGCCATGGGCTCGAATGGATGCGAACCGCGGCGACCATCGCCGTGGGTCTTCTGGCGATCGCCCCTGGCCGCGCGCTCGGCGAGAACGCTTCGCCGACGCGAGGCGACGCCGATCTCGTTCACATGTGCATGAACGATTCCGATGGCGTCAGCCTCGACAAATTCGTGCTCCTCGCGAGCGAGAAGACGAAGAAACCGTTCTTGCTGGCGCCCACGCTCGAGAACACGCTCGGCGAGCGCAAGGTCAAGATCACTCAGTCGACCGACGTCCCGAGGAAGGACCTGTTCGAGTTCTTCGAGAACGTGTTGAAGGACAACGGGCTCGCCCTTTACCCTGTCGGGCCGCGAACCGCCGAGCTGTTCATCGTCGATGTCCTCGGCAGCACAACATTTTGCGATCCTCCGTTCGCCACTAGCGAACCTCAGAGCGACCGTGAAAAGAACATCGAAGAGGGCGCGCTGATCCTGGATTTCATCTTGGCGGCGAGCCGCAACACGGGACACCCGTTCTTGCTGTCGCCAACTCTCGAGAACACGCTCGGCAAGCGACGAGTCAAGCTGACGGAAGCGCCGGACATCGCGAAGCCGGATGTGCTCGACTACTACAAGGCAATTCTCAAGGCGAACGACCTCGTGCTCATCCCGATTGGTCCTGCGCAGTACGGCATCTTGCTCGTCGAAGACCTCAAGGCCGTGGGACCGGCGGGCGGGCTTCGGTCTGCCGCGGTGTTCGTGCCGGTCGATCAGCTCGAAGCGTGGAAGGACCGCAGCGACATGATCACGACGATGTTGCCGCTCAAGAACATCGACATCACGCGCGCCCGTCAGGAGCTGGGCCAGCTCGTCAACACGCGAAACGGTGCCGCGATCACGAACGTGGCCGCGTCGAACTCGCTCATCGTCACGGACTTTGCTCCAACCGTTTGGAGCATCTACCAGATTCTCACAGCCATGGATCAGAAAGACGCCCGCCTCACGCCGCGCCTCGAGATGATCGCGCTCGAGCACACGAGGGCGGATGAGCTGGCAGGCACGCTTTCGCGCTTGTTCCGTGACGAGCCGCAAGCGACGCCGGCGATCAGCGACAAAGGCGCCCCGGGAGGGAGTGCCACCGAGGCGGCAACGGCGCCGAGCGTCACGATGCGGCCGGTTCCGCGCATCGTGGCCGATCGTCAGACGAATTCGCTCCTCGTCTTCGCTTCCGGCGACGACCTCGATGGAATCAAGGCTCTCGTGAGCCGCATCGAATCTCGCGCCGCCCAAAATCCGCGCGACGGATCCGGGCAGCCCGAGCGTCCGGTACAGAAAAACAACTGACGCCATCCCGCAAGGCGGGAAGCGCCGCGTTTGGAGCTACCGAGTGAAGTTCGATTCGAATGGCGTTGGTTCGGCGAATCAGCCGATGACATACGGTTGCGTGACGACGCAAGTCGACGACGTTGGGGAGGCCCCCGGAGGAACCGATTCGATGAATCGCCTGAGATCGGGATGGAGACGGCGTGTTGCGTCGCTCGCGCTGATCGTTGGATCGCTCGCAGCGAGTGCCGCGCTGGCTCAGAACAATCGGCCGAATCCGCCCGCGGCGCCCGCGGCCGCCACGGACGAAGATCCGAACGCGCTCGTGCACGTCGCCATCGACAGCGAGGGCGTGAACATCGACAAGTTCATCCTCCTCGCGAGCGAGAAGACGAAGAAACCGTTCTTGCTCGCGCCCGCGCTCGAGAACACGCTCGGCAAGCGCAAGGTCAAGATCACGCAGTCGACCGACGTCCCGAGGAAGGATCTGTTCGAGTTCTTCAAGGCGGTGCTCAAGGCGAACGACCTCGTGCTCTACCCTGTCGGACCGCGAACTGCCGAGCTCTACATCGTCGACGACCTGAAAGCGCTCGGTCCGGCGGGCGGACTGCGAGCCAACGCCGAGTTCGTCGCGGAGGACGAGCTCGAGCTGTGGCGCGATCGGACCGCAATGATCTCGACGGTCATCCCGCTCAAGTACATCGACATCACGCGCGCGCGCCAGGAGCTCGGGCAGCTCGTGAACACGCGAAACGGCGCGGCGATCACCAACGTGTCGTCGGTGAACGCGCTGATCGTGACGGACTTCGCGCAGACGGTCTATGCGATCTACCAGATCTTGACCGTGATGGACCAGAAAGAGGCGCGCTATCAGCTCCTCTTCAAGAAGATCCCGCTCCACTTCGCCGTCGCGGAAGAGCTGCAGCCGATCATCACGGATCTCGTCGAGGGGGACTCGGGAGCCTTCGGCGGTGCCCGAGGCGGCGGTGGAGCCGCAGCGGCGGCGGCCGGCGGCGGCGGCGGCTTGCAGAAACCCCAGGCCAAGATCATCCCCGAGCCGCGCACCAACTCGATCGTCGTCTACGCCGTGCAGGAAGACCTCGAGAAGATCGAGGACCTCATCAACAAGCTCGATGAGGACGTGAAGGGCGTGCCCCCGAACATCCATCGCTACCAGCTCAAGCACGCGGTGGCGGAGGACGTGCAGCAGACGCTCAGCGAAATCGTGCAAGGCGGCAATTCGCGGAGCGGAGGCTTCAGCTCGAGGCCCACGCGCGGACAGCGCGGCGCCGGACAGGGCGGCGCACTCGGCGGAGCCGGCGGCGCGGGCGGTAGCAACCAAGCGGTGTTCCAGGAAGGCGAGATCCAGATCGTCGCCGAACCGCACACGAACTCGCTCCTCATTCGTGCGAGCAAGACGCAGTACTCGTGGATCAAGGAGCTCATTGCGGACATCGACCAACGGTTGCCGCAGGTGTTGATCGAATCGGCGATCGTCGAGCTGACGCAAGACTTCAAAGACGTGTTCGGCGTCGAGCTCGCATCCATCGATGCGCGCGACGACACGCCGTTCGGAATCACCGGCTTCGGCCTCACGCGGCTCGTGAACATCGGATCGAACGGCCAGGTCGATCCCAACTCGACCGCGTTCCCGAACGCACGCATCCCGACGAACCTGTCGACCGGCGGTCTCACGGGCGGAATCTTCAACGCCAACCAGTTCCAAGTTCCGTTCATCCTGCAAGCGGTCCAGACGAACAGCAACGCGAACCTCCTGTCGATGCCGTCGGTGCTCACGAACGACAACGCGGGCGCGTCGATCACCGTCAGCGTGCAACAGACGACGACGACATCGAGCGTCGCGGGAACCGGCTTCGCACAAGGTGGATTCGGTGGATTCGTCGAGGCGCCGATCACACTTTCGATCTCGCCGCACATCTCGAGCGACGACTATCTTCGCCTCGACCTCACGCTCGACGTGCAATCGTTCACCGGAACGGAGCGCCAGATCCAAACCGGCGGCGGCGGCGTCCAGATCGTGCCATCGCCGAAAACGCAGCGCCGACTCCAGACTCAGATCACGGTGCCGAACGCCTCGACGATCGTGATCGGCGGCCTCCGCCAAACGAACGACGCGGACACGGTCGACAAGGTTCCGATCCTCGGCGACCTCCCCCTCGTCGGCTGGCTGTTCCGAAGCACGACGACGCAGCGGATGCAAACGACGCTCTACCTCTTCATCACGCCGCACATCCTGAAAGAGGAGAAGTTCGGAGACATCTACTCGATCACCTACCAGAAGGAACTGGAGGTGAAGAAGCTGATCGGCACCGACATCAAGTTCATCGATCCCAAATTCAAGGATCTCGATCTCGGCGCTCCTGACGTCTCCATCCAAGACATCCAGGACTCGCACAGCCTCGAGGTGCCGCGCTATTCGGTGCCGCCGGTCGAGCCGCCCAAGGGGAACGGCGATGACGCCCCGCGCACGGCCACCGATCGACAGCAACAGGAGCCGCCGAAGAAATCCGAGTCGAGCACCGGCTCGACGTCAGACAAAGGGAAGTAGTCGTGTCTGTTCGGGACGCGAACGTGCCGAGAGGGCTCGCACACTATTGCGCATGCCGCGTCCCTGCCGAAAGTGAAGTGCGGGGAGACCGAACGTGAGAGAAAAGATCAAGGAAGCCCTACTCCGATCGGGCCTCATCGACGAGAAGAAGATCGAGGAGTGCCTCAAGCTCGAGGACGAGACGGGTCAGTCCCTGGACCGAATCCTCCTGCGAAAGAACTACATCACCGAGGAGCAGGCGCTTCAGATCTTCGGCGACGCGATGGGAATTCCGTACCAGGAGAAAATCGGCGCGATTGTCGTCCCCTCAGAATTCGTCAACAAGGTTCCCGTTCAATTCGCTCGCACATACAACCTCGTGGCGCTCAAACGGGAGAACGGGACGATGACGGTGGCGACGAACGCCCCGTTCGACATCCACCCGATGGACGACCTCGCGACGTTGATGGGTTGCGAGGTGGAGCCGGTCCTCGTGCCACGGGCAGAGATCGCCAACGTCATCAACCGCGCCTACAAACAGAAGTCCGACGTCGTCGACGAGGCGCTCGGCGGACTGGCCGACGAGGACATCGCCGGCATCACGAAGATCATCGAGGAGTCGGACGACCTCCTCGACGTCGCCAACAAGGCGCCGATCATCAAGCTCGTCAACATGATCCTGTTCCAAGCGCTCAAGATGCGCGCCTCGGACATCCACATCCAGCCGTTCGAAGATCGCCTCCAGATCCGGTACCGCATCGACGGCATCCTCTACGACATGGAAGCGCCGCCGAAGAAGGTGCAAGAGGCGATCATCTCGCGCGTGAAGGTCATGGGAAAGATGGACATCGCCGAGCGGCGCCTGCCGCAAGACGGCCGCGCGACCATTCGCATCGGCGACACCGAAGTGGACGTCCGCATCTCGTCCGTCCCGACGAACTACGGCGAGCGCATCGTCATGCGCCTTCTCGACAAGGGCTCGCGGCTCCTCACGCTCGAGCAGCTCGGTCTCGGGGAACGCAACCTCGAAGTCCTCGAGAAGTACATCCACTTTCCGAACGGGATCATCTTCGTCACGGGACCGACCGGCTCCGGCAAGACGACGACGCTCTACGCGGTCCTCACGCAGATCAACTCGGCCGAGAAGAACGTGCTGACCCTCGAGGATCCAATCGAGTACAACCTCCCGGGGATCAGCCAGATCCAGGTTTCGTCGAAGAAGGGGCTCACCTTCGCGACGGGCCTTCGGTCGCTCTTGCGCCAAGACCCGGACGTCATGATGGTCGGCGAGGTGCGCGACGTCGAAACCGCCCGCATCGCGATCCAGTCGGCCCTCACCGGCCACCTCGTCT
This sequence comes from Planctomycetota bacterium, assembly GCA_016178505.1. Classification (GTDB taxonomy): domain Bacteria; phylum Planctomycetota; class JACOTG01; order JACOTG01; family JACOTG01; genus JACOTG01. The sequence goes on along the minus strand of JACOTG010000029.1, from coordinate 5,568 downwards.
TCTCGACTCTGCACACGAACGACGCGGCCGGCGCCGTCACTCGTATGCTCGACATCGGCCTGGAGCCCTACCTCGTCTCGTCGTCGCTGATCCTCGTCGTCGCGCAGCGGCTCGTGCGCATCATCTGCGAGAACTGCAAGGAGGCCAACAAGCCGACCGAGACGGATCTCAAGAAGATGCGCGAGGTCAACCTGTCGCTCGACATGCTGCCGGGAGGCAAGCTCTTCAAGGGACGCGGCTGCGATACGTGCTTCAACACGGGGTTCATGGAACGAACCGCGATCTACGAGATGCTGCCGATAGACGACGTCGTTCGCGCGCAGATCATGGACCGCGTCGGATCCACGATCATCAAGAAGAAAGCCGTTGAGCGCGGATATCGAACGCTGCGCATCGACGGCGTGGACCGGGTGATCAAGGGGAAGACGACGGTTGACGAAGTCTTGAAGGTCACGCAGATGGACGTCTTCTAGTACCGTGCCGATCTACGAGTACAAGGGCCTGAACGCGGCGGGAGAGTCCGCGACCGGCATCCTCAACGCGGACTCGCCGCGCGAGGCGCGGAACAAGCTCCGCAAGGACAACGTCTTCGTCACCACGTTGACGGAGGCGAACGCGTCCTCGAAGCCGAGCAGCCGCAAGTTCGAGCTGAAGCTGCCGCGTTTTCTCCAGAAGAAGCGAGGCATCGAGGTCGGCCTCGTGACGCGCCAGCTCGCGACCCTCCTCGAGGCCGGCATTCCGCTCACCGACGCCATCGGCGCGCTGATCGAGCAGGTCGCCGATCAGAACCTCGAGAAGGTCATTCGCGACGTTCGCGAAAAAGTGACGCAGGGCGCGAGCTTCGGCGAGGCGCTCGCGAATCACCCGGACTACTTCAACGACCTCTACGTCAACATGGTCAAAGCCGGCGAGGCCGGCGGAAACCTGGACATCGTGCTCACGCGGCTCGCGGACTACTCGGCGAAGCAAACCAAGCTACGCAACCGCATCGGCGCGGCGCTCGCGTACCCGATCATCATGGTGATCATCGGCATCACGGTCGTCACGGTGCTGATGACGTTCGTCGTGCCGAAGATCATCCAGGTGGTCGCGCAGGCGGGCCAGAAGCTCCCCCTCGTGACCGTCGTGCTGATCAAGGTGAGCAACAGCGTCCGCGACTTCTGGTGGGCGATGCTCCTCGCCGTGTTCGCCATCGCCACGCTGCTTCGCATCGTCTACCGAACCGAGTCGGGGCGGTTCTTCTTCGATCGGTTCTTCCTGCGAATGCCGATCTTCGGCGAGCTGTTTCGAAAGCAGGCGGTCGTGCGATTCTCGACGACCTTTTCGACTCTCTTGAAGAGCGGCATTCCCGTACTCGAAGCGCTTCTGATCGTGCGAGACATCGTCAACAACAAGGTCCTCGCAAACACGATCCAAGAAGTGCACAAAAAGATCTTGGAAGGCGCCGACATCGCGACGCCTCTAAAGGCCAGTGGTGTTTTCCCACCGGTCGTCGGTTACATGGTCGCGGTCGGCGAGCAGTCGGGCCGACTCGAGGCCATGCTCGACAAGATATCGGAAGCGTACGAGGATGAGATCGACACGACGACCCAGAAGGTCATGAGCGTCATCGAGCCGTTGATCATCGTCGTGTTGGCAGTCGTCGTTGCGTTCATCGTGTTGGCCATCTTGCTGCCGATCCTCCAGCAGACGAAGGCAGTCGGCTGAGGATGGCGGTCAGCGGAAGGAGAGTGTCATGAGCGAAATTCAAGACGGAACCGATTGCCGAGGCGTCGAGCGACGTCGCCGCGAGGCGGGCATGACGCTCGTCGAGATCCTCGTGGTCGTCACGATCCTCGGCATCATCGGCACGGTCCTCGCGGTCAACGTCTTCGAGGCGTTCAACTCGTCGAAGCCGAAGCTCGCGAAGACGGCGATCAAGCAGCTCGTCGACGCCGTCAACCTCTACAAGATGGATCACGGCAAGCTGCCCGACTCGCTCGACGAATTGCTCCATCCACCGCAGGAGGGCGGCGGCTCGAAGGCGTACATCAATAGCCGCGACAACCTCATCGATCCCTGGAAGCATCCCTACGACTACCAGCCGCTCGAAAACGGCTCCGTGAAAATCTCGTCGCTCGGAGCCGACGGGCAAGCCGGTGGCACCGGCGAAGCGGCGGACGTCTCCAACACCGACGACGAGGAAAACCGCTAACCCGGTCGTGATGTGATGCGACGCCGATTCGGCTCCGACCGCGGCATGACGATGGTCGAGATCCTCGTCGTCATTCTGCTGCTCGGACTCGCCATAAGCGCGATCGCTCTCAACTTCGACAGCGTGACGCCGAAAGCCCGCATCTTCGCATCGGCGCGTGAACTCGGGTCGATGATGGAGTACCTTCGCAACGAAGCGATGGTGCAGAAGCGCTTCCTCCGCCTCGAGATCGACTTCGAGCACCGACGCTATCGATGGGCGCGCGCCCCCGAAGTGGAGCAGGCACGCGAGAACCTCGAAACGGACTCGGAGTATTCCGAGTGGAAGGCGCTCCTTCGCGGCGTGCAGTTCGAAGACGTGACCTTCGACGATGGAGGCCAGAAGAGCGAGCAGGTCCTGTGGGCGCCGTTCAACCCGAACGGCCTCCCGCAAGGTTTCGTGATCCACCTCATCAACGAGGAAGGCCGGCGGGTTTCGACCGAGATCAACGGCCTGACAGGAGCCATCCGGATCCACGACGGCTACAAGGAAGTGCCCAAGGTCGAGGAGTCGATGTTCGAATGAAAACGAGTCAAGCCGGATTCACGCTCCTCGAGGTCCTCCTCGCGGTCGCCATCTTCGCCTTTGGACTCCTGGCGACGACGCTCATCGGCTCGAACGCCACCGACGAGGCCGACCTCACCGAAAAGCTCATGAAGGCCGACTTCCTGGTTCGCGAGAAGATGTCCGACGTTCTCCTCGGCCAGAACGAGTACGGCGACGGCGACGGTGGAAGCTATGAAGACCACGCGCTCGCCGGATTCCGCTGGCGCGTCCAGATCGAAGACATCCCGTTCCTCGGAGTCTCGCCCGAGGACGTCGAGGACGCGAAGAACGGCAGCAAGGCCGGCACCGGCTCCAGCGATCGCAAGGGGAGCAGCTCGGTTTCGTCGCGCCGGGGTCGCGGCTCGAGCGCGGTGCGTGACGCAAAGACCACCGATAAGCCGACGAACGCGTCGACCAAGCCAAACAAGAAAAAGGCCGGCAAGAAGGGCGATCTGTTCGGCGGCGGAGACGACTCGAGCGCCGGCGGCGACCTCTTCGGCGGCGGCGAGGCCGACGAAGAGTGGCTGCAGAAGATCGTGGTCGAAGTCATGTTCCCCTACTACAAGGGAGAGCAAGCCGTGCGCGCCGTGACGTACGTGCCGCGCGAGGAAGACGAGGAGGCGCAAAGCGGCGACGACTCGACCACGGGTAACGCGAACGCGAAGAACAAGAAGAACGCCGGCGCGAAGGCCGGCAAGAACTCGTCGCGCACTCCGTCGAACGGCGCTCAAAAGGGAGGTCGGCAGAATGGGAAGTAGCGAACGGCAACGTCGCGCCGGCTTGACCCTCGTCGAGGTGCTGCTCACCCTCGCGATCGTCGGCATGCTCATGGCATCGCTCATGGGCGTTTTCATGGGCAACGTGCAAACGAAGGAGCGCATCGAGATCGCACGAGCGACGTTCGAAATCGGTCCGACGATCCTCGACCTCGTCGAACACGACGTGCAGGCGATCTACTTCTCCGATCTCGATGGAGAGTCCGCACTCTCAGGCAAGAACCACACGGTGTCGGGACTCGATGCCGACAAGCTCGAACTCATCACGAGCAACGATTCCCTTCAGTACTTCGAGGTCGGCCGCACGCAGCGCAATTCGGATTTCACGCGAGTGAGCTACGCGCTTCGCGCAAACCCCGAGGCGTCGGGATTCCTGATGCTCTATCGGCGGGAGACGGCACTCCCGGATCCCGGCAAGGACACGACCGGCACCGGCGGCTACGCGCTCGTCTACGATCATGTGAGGGCATTCAACGTCACGTACTACTCGTCCGACCCCGAGGACCCGGTCGACGGCTTCGCCGACTGGGATGCCGCGTCCGACGGCAAGCTCCCGTCTGCCGTGCGGCTCGACATGGAGATCACGGTCGCTCCGACCGGCGGCATCGGCGGCGAGACGGCGACTCCCCAAGATCTGAAGTACTCTCGCTTGTTCTTGCTGCCGCCCGGATCCGACCAGGATCTCAGTGCCCTCGAGCCGCTCGCGAAAAACCTCGACTCGGTCGAAACACCGGGCGAACAACAGAATCCTCAAGGCGGACCCGGGGGTCCGGGTCAGCGCGGCAACCGCGGCGGCGCGGGTGGCGGCCGTGGGGGTCGGAACGGCGGACCGCGCGCCCAACCGCATCAGAACAATCCCGGCGACTCGGGGCTCGAGGACTTGTTCGGCGGAAAGTGACGCGCTACTCGAGGTACTGGTAGTAGCAATCGCGGCGGCGCGGCGTGAACCCCAGCTCGGACGCCAATCGGCGTAGCTCGTCTTCGGTCGTGCGCCGGGTGACACCCGCGGCCCGAACGACATTCTCCTCCATGAGCGTGCTTCCAAAATCGTTCGCGCCGAAGCGAAGCGCCATCTGCCCAATCTTGTGACCCTGCGTCAACCAGCTCGCTTGGAGATTGCGAACGTTGTCGAGATAGAGGCGCGAGATCGCGAGCGTGCGCAAATAATCGATGCCGCCGGGAGACGGCAACGGGTACCGCGTGTGCATCGGTTGGAACGTCCAAACGATGAACGCTTGAAAGCCGCCGGTCTCGTCTTGAAGCTGGCGCAGCTTCTCGAGATGCTCGACGCGGTCGCCGAACTCGTCGCCGAGCCCGAACATCATCGTGGCCGACGTCCGCATGCCGACCTTGTGCGCCTCCCGCATGACCGAGAGCCAATCCGCCGCGGAGCACTTGAGTCGGCTCGCGCGCTTGCGAACGCGGTCGGTGAGGATCTCGGCGCCGCCGCCCGGGATCGTGTCCAGCCCGGCCGCACGAAGCCTCTCGAGCACTTCTCGAAGGCCGAGCCCGCTCACCTCGCACATCTTCAAGACTTCCGGCGGCGAGAATGCGTGGAGGTGGATGGGGAAGTTCGCCTTGATGTCGCGAACGAGGTCCTCGTAGTACGAAAACGGCAGATCCGGATGCAGGCCACCTTGCATGAGGACTTGCACGCCGCCCGCTTCGATCGTCTCGCGGATCTTCGCGTGGATCTCGTCACGCGACAGCACGTAGCCTTCCTCGTCGCCCGGAGGCCGGTAGAACGCGCAGAAGAGGCAATACGCGTCGCAGACGTTCGTGTAGTTGACGTTGCGGTCGACGATGTACGAGACCACCCGATTGGGATGGATCCGCGCGCGCACTCGGTCGGCGGCCTCTCCGAGGTCGAAGAGATCCGCTCCCTGAAAGAGCGCCAGCGCCTCGTCGGACGTCAGGCGGGCTTCGCCGCTCGACACGCGGTCGAGGACTTCTCGGAGATCGGCGGCCGTCCGCCGCGGTGCGGTCGACGATGTACGAGACCACCCGATTGGG
>JACOTG010000045.1 GCA_016178505.1 Planctomycetota bacterium | reverse complement strand
GTTCGGATCGACGACCGCTGCTGCACTCCTTCTCGCGACACCCGCCTTCGCCTACGGTACCGAGGGGGCCACCTGGGCAGGCGGCCGCGCGACCTTTCGCGTCAATCCCAACTTCACGGATCCATCGACCGGCGATGCGGCGGCTCAGGTCCGCGCCATCGTCGCGGCGTCGATGGCGTGGACGCTCGACGGCGCCGCCGGCTTCGGGTTCGACTTCGAAGGCACGACGGACCGCGCTGAAGTGAACCTCGACGACGGTGTCAATTCCGTCTTCTACGTGAACCAGCCGAGCAGCGAAGGGGCGCTTGCGCTCACGTTCTACTCGTACAGTCGATCGACCGGACGCATGCGCGGATTCGACGTCGTGTTCTTCGGTTCGTCCGCTGCAGGCGGCGACTTCGTGTGGTCGACCCAGACGCCGACGCCGGGATCGAACTACGACGTCCAAGACACGGCGACGCACGAGCTCGGTCATGCGCTCGGCCTCGCACATTCCACCGTGAGCGGCGCCACGATGAGCCCGACGGCCGCGCCGGGCGCGACCTGGGCCCGAACGCTCGAGGCGGATGATCGCGCCGGAATCCAATTCCTGTACGGTCCGGGCAGCCCGCCACCGCCGATGATCGATTCCGTCGAGCCCGAACGCGGCGCGCTCGCGGGAGGCGACGTCGCGACGATTCGCGGCAGCGCGTTTCCATCGTCGACCCCGGTCATCGTCCTCGTCGGCAACGCCGAGTGCGACGGCGTGCGAGTTCGAGCGTTCGATACGCTCACGTTCGTCGTGCCGCCGGGTGCGGCCCTCGGTCCCGCGGACGTCGTCGTCCGAACCCGCGGGGGCGACGCCGTTCTCCCAGGTGCGTTCCGATACGAGCCGAACCCCGTTTCGTTGTCGATCAACGGCTCGCCGCGGCTCGGGTCACAGATCCTGCTGACGTCGAGCGGTCCCCCGAACGCACCGTTTGCGCTCCTCGCGGACGTCGCAGCGGGAACGGCGACATGGCATGGGGTCGGGCTGGAACTCGCCGGCACGCCGCGGCTCACGTTCCTCCACGACGCCATCGAGGGCCGCGGCACGCCGCTCGACGGCGCCGGCGTCGGGCCCGTGAGGGTCGACGTCCCGCGGAACCCGCGCCTCGCGCTCCGAGTCGTGCATTTTCAGGCCGTGGTTCGTACGGGCACGCCGCAGAACGCGGAAGGCCTCGAGGCGACGAACGCGATTCTCGTGACGCTCACTCCCTGAACCGCCCTGTTTCGCGCACTTCGTTCATCATCCATCAAGCCCATGGCCCGGCCGCGCCGATAATCCGAGGGTCCCGCGAGCGCGTGGGGCACTCGCGCATCACGATTGGTCGCACCTCTTGAGTACGGGACGACGCCAATGGATCCGGGTTCAATCACCGACGATGTCATCGAAGTGGTCACGGTCGACGACGATCCGGACATCGTCCGTCTCGTCGAGCTGATCCTTCGCGGTGATGGTTACCGATTCACGAGCTGTGGATCGGGTGCCGCGCTGGACGCGATCCTCGTCGAGCGCGTCCCCGACGCGGTGCTGCTCGACCTGCGGCTTCCCGACGAGGACGGCCTCGCCGTCCTGCGGCGCGTGAAGGCCGAGCATCGTGAGCTTCCCATGATCATCCTCACCGCTCACGCGACCGTCCCCGACGCCGTCGAAGCGATGAAGCACGGCGCGTACGACTTCATCATGAAGCCGATCGACAAGGCGCGTCTTCGAATCACCGTGAAGAACGCGACCGAGATGTTTCGCCTCCGTCGAAAGCTTCACGAGCTGGAGGAGCGAAACGAGAAGCGCGTGAAGTTCGAAGGTCTCATCGGCGTGAGCGCGCCGATGCAGGCGACGTACACCGTGATCGAGAACGTGGCGCCGACCGACGTGACGATCCTCATCACAGGAGAGTCCGGCACCGGCAAGGAGCTGATCGCCCGCGCGATCCACAACCGGAGCCGTCGCAAGGACGGGCCGTTCGTCGCGCTCAATTGCGCCGCCATTCCACGGGATCTCCTCGAGAGCGAACTCTTCGGTCACGAGGCGGGGGCGTTCACGGGCGCCAAGGGGCGGCGGATCGGCTGCTGCGAGGAAGCGAACGGCGGCACGCTCTTCCTCGACGAGATCGGCGAGATGGACATCAACCTGCCGGCGAAGATGCTGCGCTTCTTGCAGGAGAAGAGCATTCGACGCGTCGGAGACAACAAGACGATTCGAGTGGACTCGCGCATCGTTGCCGCGACCAATCGCGATCCGCTTGCCGAGATTCGCGAAGGGCGGTTCCGCGAGGATCTCTACTATCGCCTGAACGTCGTACCGATCGTGGTTCCTCCACTTCGCGAGCGAGCCGAGGACGTGCCCGTGCTGGCGATGCACTTTCTCCAGCGCTTCGCCGCAGGGAGTGGCAAACCGTTCAGCGGATTCACCTCCGGCGCCATGCGCCACCTGATGCTGTATCCGTGGCCCGGAAACGTGCGCGAGCTCGAAAACGCAGTGGAGCGCATGGTCGTCCTCAACCCGCCTCCGGAAATCAACGAGGCGATGCTGCCTCCGAACATCCTGGCGGCGGAGGGGACGGCGGTCGAGGTCGAGGTGCAGGACGTCGATCCAACCAACGAAAACGTCCTGCCGTTCATCGAGGTGGAGAAGCGCGCGATCGAGAACGCCCTGCGCGCGTGCAACGGAAACGTCGCGCAGGCGGCGCGCCGTCTCGGCCTCGGTCAGGCGACCCTCTACCGGAAGATCAAGAAGTACCAGCTCAGCCGCGACGCCGAGTAGACGGCGCGGCGCTTCGAAGGGGGAGGAGTTGAGCCGTGGACATGCACGTGATCGAGCACGATGACGCGCGCGGAAGGCGCGTCTTCCGCTATCGCTACCACCCTGCGAAGAGCGCGGCCGGAGCGCTGCGCGAGATTCGAGTGACGTTTTTCGGAGCGCGACGGCCGGCGGCGCTCGATCTCCTCAGCGGACCTGCAGCCGAGTCACGTACTGCTGACGACGTCCTCGCCGAAATCCCAGCTCGAGGATCTGACCCGACTCGATCTGAGGGAGAAGATCTTCCACTTCCCCTGTAGTCTTCACGTCGACGCCGCCGACGTTGAATAGGACGTCACCCTCCTGCAACTGGGCCTCGTCAGCCGGGCCGTTCCGCTCGATCGCCGCCAATCGAGGCGGCGCACTTCGGTCGTCCCCCTCTGTGCCGAAGTCGATGCCGAACCGATACCACGGCGGCCCCGGCGAACGTCCGACCCTCACCGTGGCGTCCACGACTTCGCCGCCGCGGCCGACTCGGAACGCAATGCGCTCGTCGCGCTGCCGCTCGATCAGCCACAGGTTGAGAGCCAGCGCATCGCCGTCGTCGGCTCGGTCCTGGCCGACCGACGCGGCGAGGATGCGATCGCCTTCGCGCAGACCGCCGGTCGCCGCGGGTCCGCGGGGGTCGACGCCCGCCACCACGGCAAGCGCCTTGTCGTTGCGCGGCGCCCGGTGCAGCCTCATGCCGAAGCTCGTGTGGCCGACGCGGTCCGGGGTCGTGATCCGCAGCAGGGTGTCCATGACCTTGTCGGCCGGGACCGCGAATCCGATTCCCTGCGCGCCCTGCCGGATCGCCGTGTTGATTCCAATGAGATCGCCGTCGATGTTCAGGAGCGGTCCACCGGAGTTGCCCGGGTTGATGAGCGCGTCGGTTTGGATCATGTCTTGGAATACCGGCCGCCCCTCGGCTTCGACCGTGCGGTTCTTCGCGCTCACGACGCCGGTCGAGACCGAGTTCTCGAGACCGAACGGGTTCCCGAGCGCAATCACCGTCTCACCGATCAGGAGGTCGTCGCTCCGACCGAGTGCGACGAAGGGATAGCGACTGTTTCCGTCCACTCGAATGATCGCCGTGTCCTCCGAGACGTCGACGGCGACGAGGCGCGCCGGAATGTGCTTGCCGTCGCGAAGGTGCACTTCCATCTGATTGGCTTGCGTGATCACGTGAGCGTTCGTGAGCACGTAGCCGCGCGGATCGATGAAGACACCCGAGCCCAGGCTGAGCGCCTTCAAGTACTGCGGCTCCCACGAGAACCACGACGGCACGCGGCGCTCGACGATCTTCTCGGTCGCGATGTTCACGACCGCTGGGCCGACTCGCTCGACGGCCGCGACCACCGGGGTGCGGCGCTGAGAGGGGCCGCGTCCGTCGGCTCGAGCCGGCGGGTCGTCGGCAAACGCGGCTACGGAGAACAAGGCGAGCGACGTCGTCACGGCGATGCTCGCGGCATTCGACACGTTCTTTGAAGGCATTGACGAATCCTCCCTGGACTCACGACGTCGGCTCGCGACGACGCGACGAGCCGCCTGAGTCCCCTGAAGCCTGGGCCCCGGCTCGTCGCGACGTTGGCGCCGAGATAGAATCGGTCGACTCGACTCCAGGCCTGAAGGCGATCGGCCGGCGCCATCGACCCGATGTGCCCCTCGCGGTGAAACCTTGAGAGAAGGCGGCGCAAAGTATAGCTACTTCGATCACACCGCGGACGTTGGCATCGACATCCGTGGTGCGTCGGATCGTGAGCTGCTCGAGAACGGAGCGGCGGCGCTCCTCGACTTGATCGTGGACACCGAGCGGGTTCGGGTGGACGGCACGAGAACGGTCAGCGTTCGCGTCGACGGCATCGATCGAGAAGACGTGCTCGTGAACTGGTTGCGGGAGGTTTTGTACACCGCGCAGGCGGAGGGCTTCGCCGCGAAGTCGGCGCGCGTGACGAGCGTCGGGCCGACGTTCGCGACGGGCGAGATCGTCGGCGAAGCGTTCGATTCGGCGCGTCACGAGCGGCGCGAGGAACTGAAGGGCGTCACGCATCACGGCGTCCGCATCGAGCAAGGACCCGACGGCCTCCACGCGCGCGTGGTCGTCGACGTGTAGCGCGCGACCCTCATGGCAACGACGAGGAGCACGATGGCTGGGCTTGCGGTCGAGAAGATCGACGACTACCGCTATCGCATCCCGAAGCAGGGTGCGATGCGAGTGCCCGGAATCGTCTATGCCGACGCGCGCCTCTTCGAGAAGCTGCGAGGGGATCAGGCGCTCGACCAGGTGCGCAACGTCGCGTGCCTTCCGGGAATCGTCGGGGCGTCGCTCGCGATGCCGGACATCCATTGGGGCTACGGCTTCCCGATCGGCGGCGTCGCGGCCTTCGATGCGGACGATGGCGTCGTCTCGCCGGGCGGAGTCGGCTACGACATCAACTGCGGAGTGCGGCTGATTCGGTCGAGCCTCCGCCGCGATCAGGTCGCATCGCAGATGCGCTCGCTCGTGAAGGCGTTGTTCGCGTCGATCCCCGCGGGAGTGGGCGGGACGCGCGCGGACCTGCGCCTCTCGGTCGCCGAGGAGAAGAAGGTGCTCCTCGAAGGCGCGGCCTACGCCGTTGCGCGCGGGTACGGTCGTGCGGACGACCTCGAGCGAATCGAGGAAGGCGGTCGGCTCGCGGGCGCCGACCCCGAGCAGGTCTCGGATCGCGCGCTCGAGCGGGGCGCATCGCAGCTCGGCACGCTCGGATCGGGAAATCACTTCGTCGAAGTCGGCTACGTCGCGGAGATCTACGACGAGGAGGCGGCTCGCGCATTCGATCTCTTCCGGGACCAGATCACCGTGATCGTTCACACCGGGTCGCGCGGATTCGGCTACCAAGTTTGCGACGAGCACCTCGCGCGGATGGTGAAGGCTTCCGCGAAGTACGGGATCACCTTGCCGGATCGCCAACTTTGCTGCGCGCCCATCCGCTCCCCCGAGGCCGAAGCGTATCTCGGTGCGATGCGGTGTGCCGTGAACTACGCGTTCGCGAACCGGCAGGTCGTCACGCACTTCGTGCGAGAGGCGTTCGAACGTGCGCTCGGAATTCCGCCGGAGGAATCGCGCCTGGACCTCGTCTACGACGTCTGCCACAACATCGCGAAACCGGAGACGCACCGCGTCGGCGGCGACCTGCGCCGCTTGTTCGTTCACCGAAAGGGCGCGACGCGCGCGTTCGGCCCCGGACACCCGCTCGTGCCGGAGCGTTACCGAGCCGTCGGGCAGCCGGTGCTCATACCCGGCGACATGGGCCGGCACTCGTTCGTGCTCGCCGGAACGGAAAAGGCGATGTTGGAGACGTTCGGAAGCACGTGCCACGGCGCCGGCCGCGTGCTTTCGCGGACGGCGGCGATGCGGGCGGCGCGCGGCCGGACGATTCAGAACGAGCTTCGGGATCAAGGCGTGTTCGTGATGGCGGAGAAGGCGGGCACGCTCGCGGAGGAGATGCCGGAAGCGTACAAGGACGTTGCCGACGTGGTCGACGTGGTGCACCGAGCGGGAATCTCGCGAAAGGTCGCGAGGCTTCGCCCGCTCGGCGTGATCAAAGGGTGAGGGCGATGCTCGGAGGGTCGCAGCCGTTTTCGGTCGGAGCCGTGATGCTCGTCGCGGCGATTCACGCAGGCTCGCCGAACCACTGGGCGCCGTTCGTCCTCGTCGGTCGCACCCACGGTTGGTCACGGCGCAAGGTGCTCGCCGTGACGGCGTCGGCCGCCGCGGGGCACGCGATCGTCACCGCGATTCTCGGCGGCATCGTCGCGCTCCTCAATCGCGAGATTCAAGCGTCCATCCAATCGTCCGCAGAGACGTTCGGCGAGCGCTTCGCCGCCGCGATCCTCGTCATCGTGGGAGTCATCTACGTCGTCATCGGTCTGCGCGGACACGTCCATTCACACCCGGCTCCGATCTGCGAAGATCGCCCGCCGGGTCACTCGCATCCGTTCATCGTGCTTTCGCTCGTTTCCATGCTCAGCTTCTCGCCGTGCATGGCAGTCGCCGTCGCGTTCCTTCCGGCGCCCACATTGGGATCGGTCCTGGTGCTTGCAGTCGCCTACTCGGTCGTCACGGTGTTGTCGATGTCGCTGATCGTCTACGTGGCGTACTTCGGCGTGGAGCGGCTCCGGCTTCACGTGTTCGAGAAGCACGGCCAGCTGATCACGGGAGTCCTGCTGGCGCTGCTCGGTCTCGGCGTCGCGCTCGCCGGCTGCAGCAAAGTCGAGAAGCCCGCGGCCGATCCTCCCGCCGCGAAGAAGGCGATCACGGACGACGAGGCGTTGCTCGAACGCGCCCGCCGCGCCGGCATCGCGGAGCAGATCGAGATTTGCGAACGCATCCTCCGCGAGTACCCCGAGTCGCCGTCGGCGTTCGAGGCGGCGTACGCCCTCCAGCAAGATTACACGCTGAAGGGCGACGGCGAGGCCGCTCGGGCGATATGCGAGAAGATCGTTGCGAAGTACCGAAATCCGTTGGTCCTGCCGAGCGCGCTTTCGTTTCTCTCCCAGTATTGGGAAGGAAAGGGCGACCATGCGAAAGCGACGCCTTACCTCGAAGCCGGTGTGGCGCTCTATCGCGATCGCCTCGCCAAGGATCCGAGCGGATGGACCGGAGCCGATGGCATCCTTCTCGGTGACTCCCTATTCGGATTGAAACGCGACGAGGAGGCCATTGCCGCCTATCGGAAGATCATCGATTCGGCGACGCCCGAGGTGCGTTCGACGTCATTGCAGCCGCTCACCGCGGCGCAGCACATGGCCGACGCCTACCTCCGCCTGGGAAAGAAGGACGCGGCTCTGGCGGCCATCGACGAGGCCGGGGCACTCCTCGAAGTGAGCCCGCTCAGCGAGTCGGACCGGAAGCGGGTTCGAGAGGACTTGCGCAAGAAGCGGGATGAGATCGGCCGCTAGCCGCTCACTTTTCGACGTTCGCCGCCTCGGAGTCGGCTTGCCAATCGATGCGCACGCTCGCCGGCTGCCGGCGCGACGGCTTTCGCCAGCTCTCGATCTGATCGTGGAACTCGGGCGGGAACAGCGGGTGGACGATCGTGTCGATTCCGGCCACGACCCTCGCGCTCTGAGAGTCGCGAAGCGCGCGACCGATCGTCGTATCGTCCGCTTTCACGACGGCGACGAAGACGAACGCTGCGTAGGCGACGAGGATTCCCTTGAGCAGGCCGAGCACGCCCCCGAGGAGCCGGTCGAACGACGACAGCTTCATTTTCTCGACGGCCGTGCGGATGCCGAACGCGAGGCCGAGCGACGAAACGTAGATCACCGTCAACAGGATCGCGTAGGCGACATATCGGTCGGCGGGCGGTCTCCCATTCGATCCCAGGAGCGGGCGGAGCTGAACGCCGAGAGGCTCGGCGTAGGCCTTGGCCAGCAAGATCCCGAAGAAGAGGAACAGGAGGCGGATCACCTGCCACGCGAAGCCCTTCACGAACCCCGCGATGACGCTCGCGAGGATCAACAGGATGAGGACGATGTCGATCCAATTCCAGCCCACGGTGGATCCTCCAGGGCTCGTAGTGGCGATGGAGCAAAGATTACACCTACATCTTCTTTATTTCGTCCAGGCGCCACCTATTTTGCGGCCTAAAATAGAAAACTTGACTGAATCCACGATCCGAGTGCTTCGCGTGCTCACGCGCGCGAACGTCGGCGGGCCCGTCCACCACGTCCGAATCCTCGAGCGCGAGCTTCCCGCGCTCGGCGTTCGATCGTCGTTGCTGCTCGGCCGGGTGGGCGGGTGCGAGGGCGATGCAACGGGTCTGCTGAGCGCCGCCGGTATCACCTATCGCGTCGTCCCCGGCCTGAGGCGATCCGTTCGCCCGTTCGACGACGCGCGGGCATTCGCGTGGCTCGTTCGCACGTTTCGTCGCGAGAAGCCCGACGTCGTTCACACTCATACCGGCAAGGCGGGACTCATCGGTCGCCTGGCCGCTCGATTCGCGAAGGTCCCGGCCGTCGTTCACACCCATCATGGGCATCTGTTCCGCGGCTACTGGGGATCGGCGCGCTCGACGGGCATGCTTGCCCTCGAACGTGCGCTGGCGCGGCGAACGGACCTGCTGTTCGTACCGGGAGAGCCGCTCCGCGACGAATTGATTGCGCTCCGGCTCGCGCCCGCAGAGCGAATCGTCGCGTACCCGCCGGCCATCGATCTCGACGGCTTTCCCGCTTCGGCCGAGGCGGGCCGTGCGGTCCGCGGAAGGCTCGGAGTCTCGGAAGCGGACGTGGTCGTCGGCACGGTCGGGCGACTCGTCGCGGTGAAGGGCGTCGACCGGCTCGTCCGCGCGGCGTCGAAGGGGGGCTGGACGCTCGCGGTCGCCGGAGGCGGGCCCGAGCGGCGTCGGCTCGAGGAGCTGGCGCGATCCCTCGGCGCGCGTGTGACGTTCGCCGGCGAGACGAGCGATCCCGCCGCGTTCTTGGCGGCGCTCGACGTCTTCGCGCTCGGCTCGCGGAACGAAGGGCTTCCGGCCGCGCTCCTCGAGGCCATGGGCTCGGGCCTCGCGTGCGTCGTTCCCGCCGTCGGTTCGATCCCCGAGCTGATCCAGCCCGGCGTGACCGGGCTCCTGTACGACGCGCCCGACGACGCGGCGCTGTCGCGCGCGATCGATGCCGTCATCGGCGACGCTGCGCTTCGGGAGACGCTCGGTCGGGCCGCGACACGCGCGGTGCGCCGGATCGTCGATCCTCGCGCGATGGCAGCAGTCGTCGCCGACGGCTACGCTCGGGCGCTCGCGTCGCGCCGGTCGCTCGAAAGGGCTCGACGATGAGCGCAGCGCCCGCCTACTACGTTGCGTTCGTGCTCGCGGTCGTTCTATCGCGTGCGCTATCCGCCGCGGTGCGCCGCTGGGCGACGCGAACGGGTTTCGTCGATCACCCGGGCGGGCGAAAGGTGCAGGATTCGCCCGTTGCGCTCGGCGGCGGTCTGGCCGTGCTGGCGGCCTTCGCACTGACCGTACTCGCCGGCACCGCCGCGATCTTGCTCGCGCCGCGCGACCTGTCGCCGAGCAGTCCTCTCGGATCGATCACGGCACGCGTCGAGGTCTCGCCATTCAACTTCCTCGACAACATGGATGGGCTTTCAGCCGGGATCGCCGCCGTGGCGTCGGCGCTCTTCGCCGCGGTGGCGATCGCCGAGGGCCAGATCCTCATCGCCGGGCTGCTCGTGGCGCTTCTCGGTAGCCTCCTCGGATTCCTACCGCAGAACTTCTTTCCGGCGCGGCTCTACCTCGGCGACGCGGGCGCATTCGCCATCGGCAACCTTCTCGGCACCCTCACGGTCCTCGAGTCGTACGTCACTCGCGACAGCGCGACGTTGCTGCCGGTTTGCTTTCCGCTGATCGTGCTCGCCGTGCCGCTCATCGATACGAGCATTGCGGTGGTATCGCGATTTCGAGAGCGGCGTCCATTGCACGTGGCAGATCACGGACACTTGTCCCACCGCCTCGTCGCCCGGGGACTCTCGCGCCGGCAGGCGGTGGTCGTGCTCTACCTGCTCACCCTGTGCTTCGGCCTCTCGGCGACTCTCCTCCCTGGAGCCAGTGCGATGCAAAGCGCCCTCGTCCTGGCGCAGGCCGTGGCTCTGGCGACGCTTCTCGTGGCGCTGCTCGCCGTCATTCCGCGGCGCGATCCGCCGCCGTAGACATTCCGCCTTCCACGGCCGACGGGCGGGCCGGAATCGGGGAAAGACCCGACGACGGGAGGTTGGTCGCGGCGTCGAGGTCGGTGTTAGAATGCCGGTCTCTCGAGGAGGCGGCGGTGACGAGAGATCCTGTCGAACCGGACTTTTTGATGGCGGCGCCGCGCTGCATT
>JACOTG010000011.1 GCA_016178505.1 Planctomycetota bacterium | reverse complement strand
GGTGCTCGGAATCGCGGGGCTCGTCGGCGCGGGACGAACCGAGGTCGTTCGCGCGATCTTCGGCGCCGACCCGATCGATGCGGGAGAAATCGAGGTCTTCGGGCGGCGGGTCGCGATTCGCAAGCCGGCTGATGCGATCGCCTGCGGAATCGGGCTCGCCACGGAGGATCGAAAAGGGCAGGGGCTCGTTCTCGGTCGGCCCGTTCGCGAGAACGTGTCGCTCGCCAGCCTCGCGCGGCTGTCGCGATTCCTTTTCGTGAGGCGACGCGAGGAAGCGCGACTTGCAGACGGCTTCGTGCGCGATCTCGGTATCAAGACGCCGTCCATCGAGACGGCGGTCGGAAACCTCTCGGGCGGCAACCAGCAAAAGGTGGTGCTGTCTCGCTGGCTGCTCACGGAGTCGAAGATCCTCTTCTTCGACGAGCCGACGCGCGGCATCGACATCGGCGCGAAGATCGAGATCTACCACCTCGTCAACGAACTCGCGGCGCGAGGCGTCGCCATCGTCATGATCTCGTCCGAGCTGCCCGAGGTTCTCGGCATGAGCGACCGCGTCCTCGTCATGAGGAAAGGAACGGTCGCGGGCGTGCTCGGCCGCAGCGACGCGACCCAGGAGAAGATCATGCGCCTCGCGACCGGAGTGCAGTGACCGATCGCGTGCTCGCGGTGTCAATCTTCAGCCGCGCCGCGTACGATGTGGCTCCATTCATCCCCGGGGCAGACCAGGGAATGCTCAGAGCGATTTGGGGCCCGACGTTCATGAGTAGGAGGCGATCGATGCGGATTCTTCGTGCCACGATGGGTGTGGCCCTGGCCTGTGCCTTCGGCGCGGCCTCGGCGTTCCCTGCGAACCCGGTTTCGAACGGCCCAGCCAAAGGAGTCGCGGCGACGACGGACGGGTTGTGGCGGACGACCGGCGGAAAGGTGACGCTACTCTTCGACGCCGACGGGATGCGCGAGTCGGGCCTCGAGCTGCACACCTCCATGAAGACGGCGATCAGCGAGGTGTTGCCGCAAGCCGACGGCACGTTCGCGATCAGCGGCGACTCGAACTCGGGGATCCTCTTCGCTTCGCGAAACGGACGCTTCAGCGCGCTGGCCGGCGGCGGCCTGCCGACCGACGGCGAGATGCTCATGGTCCTTGCGAACGGCGACGCGTTCCGTATCGGCGATTTCGACTTCCACGTGAGCATCGACGCGAACGGTGACGCGACCGGCTCGGTGACCGACCGCCGAGGAACGAGCCGCGAGGTTTTCCGGTTCTCCGGCGGCTTGATCCAATTCGACGCCGCCAACGGACGCTTCGAGTGGGGCGGCGGCGAGGTGACGCTCGACCCGGGTTGGGCGCACGAAGTGGGACTCGACGCGGCGGGTGCGAACGTCATCGGAACGCTCCTCGTCGAGGCGAATGCGCTTCCCGCTCCCGACGCGATCCCGAGCGCCGGCGGTTCCGACGACGTGCCTCCCGGCGAGGACGGCGGCTCGGACACGTTCGGTCTCGCGGGACCCGACGTCATCGTCGGCGACCTCTCGGACCTGAGCCGATACGGCGTCGTCGGCGACATCACGGCGTTCTCGGTCGGAACCGTCTCGTGCAACATCGGAACGGCGGACGTTGGTTGGCATTCGAGCACGAACCAGCATCCCGTCATCGCTCAGAACATGTATCGCCTGAAGAACGGGCGCATGGAGCAGATCGGGATGAGCTGGCTGAAGCACGGTTTCACTGCTCTGTCGGGAACGCTCTGCTTCAGCGATTGCCAAGCCACCAACGGCACGACGCTCGGCGTGCACTGCTCGGACCCGTACGGTTCGGGCTTGAACGGCAGCCAGTCCAACCTCGGTCCTCGATGGCAGGTGAACGCGGCGACGGGCTTCTTCCCGTATCCGCCCGCGAACCCGGCGACACCGGCCACAATCGGCCGCCGTCTCCAAGTGCACAACGCGGACCTCGATCCGGGCCAGAACGCGGGCGCGATCTACTTCGTCGAGGGCCAGTACGTCTGCCCCGACGACGCGGCCGCGGGCAACAAGAACAACAATGCCTCGTATCGCCGCATCACCGTGTCGGGCGTCGCGGGAAGCGGGACCTACAACATCGCGATGACCTCGACGACGCAGCGTCAGAAGTCCGCCGTCATGGCTTGGAAGGACAACGACGCCACCATCACGATCAACAACGTCGACGTTGCGAACGACGGGCGCTTCACCCTCGCTTACAAGGTCACGGACATCGGCGGCGGAACGTTTCACTACGAGTGGGCTCTCTACAACATGAACTCGGATCGGTCGGGCCAGTCGTTCTCCGTTCCGGTGTCCGCGGGCGTCATGCTTTCGAACGTCGGCTTCCACGACGTCGACTATCACTCGAACGACGGCAACGGCAACGTCACGTTCGACGGGACGGACTGGACGTTCACGCAGTCGGGCGGGCTCGCGACGTGGTCCACGCTAACCGTCGCGCAGAACGCGAACGCGAATGCGCTGCGCTGGGGTACCACCTACAACTTCCGCTTCGATGCGAACGCGCCGCCCCAAGCGGGCAACGCGACAATCGGCCTCTTCAAGTCCGGCTCGCCCGGCTCGGTGACGATCGCAACGCAGCTGCCGACCGGCGGTCCGTGTACCGACACGAACCCGCCGGTCATCACGTGTCCGGCGAACATGACGCAGGAGGCCACCAGCGCATCGGGCGCGAGCGTCTCGTTCACGGTTTCGGCGACCGACGATTGCACGTCGAGTCCGACGATCAACTCGGTGCCTGCCTCCGGCAACACATTTGCCATCGGAACCACGACCGTGAATTCGACGGCGACGGACGGAGCCGCGCACACGGCGTCTTGCTCGTTCACGGTCACCGTTCGGGACACGACGCCTCCGACCCTTACCTGTCCGGCCAACTCGACGCGCGATTGCATGAGTGCATCCGGCGCCGTCGTCACGTACAACGTGACGGCCACCGACCTCGTCGATCCGAGTCCGACTCTGAGTTGCACGCCGGCTTCGGGCTCGCTCTTCCCGTTCGGCACGACGGTCGTGAACTGCACGTCGAGCGATCACGCGACCCCCGCGAACACGCGAACGTGCTCGTTCAACGTCACGGTCCGCGACGCGACCGCGCCGTCGATCACGTGCCCCGCGAACATCACGACCGACTGCAGTCAGAACGGCGGCATCGTGACGTTCAGCGCGACCGCGACCGACGCTTGCGACTCGACTCCGACGGTGACCTGCATCCCGCCCTCGGGGACCGCGTTCCCGTCGGGCACGACGACCGTCACGTGCACCGCGCGTGACGACACCAACAACGTGTCCACGTGCACGTTCCGCGTCACGGTCCAAGAGGCGAACACCTGCTTGACGGGAACCGTGAACGCGTCCGTCGGGAGTCCGGCGAACGTCTTCAGCATCAACGGAAGCGTCGGCAGCGCCTGCGGTCGTCGCCTGACGGTCGGCGTCAACCAGCCCGTTTCGCTTCACATGGACTCTGCGCCTTCCGGCAACACCGACCGAAGCTACGTCCTGTGGGTCTGGCGCGGTGACGTCCAGAGTTCGCAGAACCTGGTCGCCGGCGGACGGACGATTGGTTGCACGGGCAACCCGACTCCGCTGAACCCGAGCCTGTCGCCGCAACCGATTCGCTGCGTGCGAGGCGGGCTCTCCGCGACGTACTGCGGCACCGTTCACGAGGTCAGCGGCTCACCCACGACGCCGTGGACGCTCACTCGCAGCCAGGGATTCAGCCACCCCGTGATCTTCACGCTGCAGGGCGTCGTCGCCGACTTCAACTCGGCAACGTCCGCGGCGCTGAGCGTCACCAACGGCATCGTCCTCGACGTGCACTAGCTCGCGATTCCATTCGATGTGATCTCAACGAGGAGGGGCGGCCCGACGGTCGCCCCTCCTCGCGTCGTTCCGTAGATACCGGACCGAAACGACCGTTCGTGCGCAAGATCGCCAATCCAGTTTGGACCAGTATTCATGCGGGTCCGCGCGCTCGACGACGAGTTTGGATTGAGCAAAACACGCGCTGTGCATTCCGCAAACTTCGTGTTGGCGGCGTCGGGAATCATGGCCTCACGCGCACGAGGCGACCGCTCGCGAGGAGCCCATCGACATTGCCCGCCGCCGATGCCATCGGTTGAGGTGCGCGTGACGGCACGATCTTCACCCGCGTGTTCGTCGTCGATCGGCCCGGCAGCTCATGAGACGTCTCGCGGCCGATTCCGCGCAAGACCGGCATCTCCGGAAGTTGCGCTCAACTTTGGTTTAGAACCTGCGTTCCAAACGTCCGCGCGCGACCGGCAGGTTCAGCAAGTCGGGCGCGTTGAGCGCGAGTTTGTCACAATTTTTTCACAGCGGTCAACGGATTGATTTCGTCGAGGCACGCCCAGCAGCGACGGCGCGCTGCGACCCCGCGGTGGTTGCGTCTTGATCGGCCGTGCGGTCGTGCATTACCCTCCTTCGGTTTTCCCGATGTCGTTGGGGAGGATTCTCCGGTCGATATGCGAAGCTGCGACACGGCGCGACCATCGCGGCGCCCAAACCTCCTCGGCCCTCGTCAATGATCCATGGCCGTGCGTCGGCATGGCGATTCGGCGATAGAAGGAAGGGACCTGTGGCGAAAGGGAAGTCCGTTTCCGGGCGAAGAACTGGAGACGAGGCGAAGTCCGGGGCGACGGTGGGCTACGAAGCCCAGCTCTGGCAAATGGCCGACGCGCTGCGCGGCAGCATGGACGCCGCCGAGTACAAGCACGTTTGCCTCGGCCTCCTCTTCCTGAAGTACATCTCCGACGCGTTTGACGAGCGGCACGCGTACCTCGAACGCGCCGTCAACGATTCAAAGGACGATTACTATCTTGCGCCCTCGACCCGCAACCGCAGCGACGCCGCCACCAAGCTTCTCGAAGATCCCGATGAGTACCGCTCGCAGAGCATCTTCTGGGTGCCGCCCGAGGCTCGCTGGCCGCACCTAAAGGCGCAGGCTCGTCAGTCCACGATCGGTCAGCTCGTCGACGATGCCATGGCGGGCATCGAGCGCGACAACCCGGCGCTGAAGGGCGTGCTCCCCAAGGACTATGCCCGCCCCGCGCTCGACAAGCAGCGCCTCGGCCAGCTCATCGATCTCATCAGCAACATACAAATCGGCGACGAGGCGAGCCGCGCGAAGGACGTGCTTGGCCGCGTCTACGAGTACTTCCTCTCCCAGTTCGCGAGCGCCGAGGGAAAGAAGGGCGGCGAGTTCTACACGCCGCGCTGCGTGGTCAAGCTGCTCGTCGAAATGATCGAGCCGTATCGCGGCCGCGTGTACGACCCGTGCTGCGGATCGTCGGGCATGTTTGTGCAGTCGGTGGAGTTCATTCGTGCGCACGCGAAGGGGAACGGCAACGGGTGGAAGGCCAAGGCCGACATCTCGATCTACGGCCAGGAGTCGAACTACACCACGTGGCGCCTCGCCAAGATGAACCTCGCCATCCGCGGCATCGACGGCCAGATCGCGCACGGCGACACGTTTCACAACGACCGCCACCCGGATCTCAAGGCTGACTTCATCCTCGCGAATCCGCCGTTCAACATCTCGGACTGGGGCGGCGAGCGGCTGCGCGACGACAAGCGGTGGAAGTACGGCGCGCCGCCGGCGGGAAATGCAAACTTCGCGTGGGTGCAGCACATCGTCCACCACTTGGCACCTGCGGGCGTCGCGGGCTTCGTGCTCGCCAACGGCTCGATGTCGTCGAACCAGTCCGGCGAGGGCGAGATCCGCAAGAGCCTGATCGAGGCCGACATCGTCGACTGCATGGTCGCGCTGCCGGGCCAGCTCTTCTATTCCACGCAGATCCCCGCGTGCCTGTGGTTCCTCGCGCGCGACCGCAAGAATGGCAAGTTCCGCGACCGCCGCGGCCACGTGCTCTTCATCGACGCGCGGAAGCTCGGCCGCATGGCGGACCGCACGCATCGCGAGCTGACCGACGAGGACGTCACGCGCATCGCCACCACCTATCACGCCTGGCGCGGCGAGAAAGACGCGGGCGCGTACGCCGACATCGCCGGCTTCTGCAAGAGCGCGCCAATCGACGAGGTCCGCAAGCACGGCCACGTGCTCACACCGGGTCGCTACGTCGGCGCGGAGGCGCAGGAGGACGACGGCGAGCCGTTCGACGAAAAGATGAAGCGCCTCAGCGCCACGCTGCGCGAGCAGCAGGACGAGGGCGCGAAGCTCGACGCCGCCATCGCCGCCAACCTCAAGGAGCTTGGGTATGGCGGGTAGTGCAAAGCGCAAGGTCGCAACCCGCAGAAAAACCGCTGAGGCGCTCGCGCGACCGGTGTTGCCGCGCGGCGCCCGTCTCGATTGGCCGCCATTCGGAGAGAGCATGACCATTGTCTCGTCCAGGCAGGCAAGGCGGTCAACATCACCGTCACTCTCCGAAACTGGGCGATCGGGTTCTATGTTCGCGAGTACGAGCAACGCGGAAGCGACCGCGCTGCATACGGCGAGCGACTCCTTCCACGCCTCGCCGAGAGCCTGCGGCGATCCGGCCTCGAGCGTGTGGACGCGCGAGAGCTTCGGAGGTTTCGTCAGCTCTATCTGACGTACTCCGGGATTCGGGAGGCGCTGACTCCCGAATTCCGACGGCTCCTCCCGGCCGCTCGTCCCGCAGTCGGCAGGAAAGGGGAGTCGGTGACTCCCAAATTCTCGGTGAATCCGCAGACACTCGTTTCTCGGCTCTCGTTCACGCATCTCGCCGAGCTGATCGCGATCGACGAACCACTCGAGCGCGCCTTCTACGAGGTCGAGTGCATGCGAGGCAATTGGTCGGTCCGGGAGCTCAAGCGCCAGATCGGCGCGCTGTATTTCGAGCGATCGGGACTCTCCAAGGACCCGAAACGACTAGGGGCGATGGTGCAGGCGAGCGTTGAATCCGCGGAGCCCAAGCTCGCGATCCGCGATCCGTATGTCTTCGAGTTCCTCGGCATCAAGTCGAAGGAAGTCATGGGTGAGTCCGATCTCGAGGACGCCTTGCTCGATCGACTCCAGGAGTTCCTGCTCGAACTCGGCCACGGCTTCTGCTTCGAGGCTCGGCAAAAGCGCATCCTCATCGGAGAGACGTACAGCTTCATCGATCTCGTCTTCTACCACCGGATCTTGAAGTGCCACGTGCTCATCGAGCTGAAGGTCGCTCAGTTCGAGCACGAACATCTCGGGCAGCTCAACACCTACGTGAGCTGGTTCAAGCGAAACGTGATGGCCCAGGGAGACAATCCACCGATTGGACTGCTGCTGTGCACACGAAAGGACCACGTCCTGGTCGAGTACGCCCTCGCCGATCTGCCGAATCGTCTCTTCGTTTCCAAGTACCAGCTGGAGCTTCCAAGCCGAGAGAGGATTCAGGAGTTCCTGGATGCCCAACTCAAGGACGTGGGAGATGCGTGAGTTGGAGTGTCCGAACGAACGGCCCGACCTCAAGGGCTTCTTCGAGCGGAACATCAAGCGGATGCTCGTGTCTTGCCGCGATTGCCCGAACGCCATCGCGACGCTGCAGCAACCAGTTGCACGATTGCGAGCGTCGGCCAAAGTGCCACAGCCGGCGGCAGAAATGATTCCCTCGCGAAAAGTGCCACAACCGGTGGCACAACTGCGCGAGCCGCACCTCTGGTCGGTGTCGTGGGCCCACCACGTCATTCTGATGGACGAGGTTCTGCTCAACTGCCATTGCAACGTCGTCAACGACCGGCTCAAGCACGCGACCGACGCCCCGACCATCGACTCGATCCTCTGCCAGACCCCGGACCACTTCCTCGCCGAGTACATCTTCGCCGGCATCGACAAGCCGATCGACATCTCGACCTACGACCTGACGCGGGCGCTGCCGGCCCGACTGCAATCGGCGCTGCGCACAGTGGAAGGAATCGAAGCCGACCTGCCCGCCGACCTGACACTGACGCCGAAGACGCACAGGAGGAAGTCGTGAACCGCGCCGAGGCCCCGATGCTCAGGCCCATCATCGCCAGTAACCCGAGGGAGCTTGGGTATGGTGAATGAGTGGATTAAGACGACTATCGGTAAGCAAGCGACGCTGCAGCGTGGTATCGACATCACCAAGGCCGATCAGCGTGCCGGGACAGTCCCTGTGGTTTCATCCGGCGGTGTGTCTAGCTACCACGATACTCCCGCTGCATCGGGTCCAGGAGTAGTACTCGGTCGGAAAGGCGTTGTCGGCAGCGTCTTCTTCATTCCGTCTGACTACTGGCCACACGACACGACACTGTGGGTCAAAGACTTCCACGGTAATGACCCCCGGTTTGTCTACTTCTTCTTCAAATGGATGGCTCCTCGCATTGCGACGATGGACGTCGGGTCGGCGAATCCAACGCTGAATCGAAATCACGTCCATCCTATCGAGGTTCGTTGGCCGCCGCTCTCCGAACAACGCGCCATCTCTCACATCCTCGGCACGCTGGACGAGAAGATCGAGCTGAACCTGCGGATGAACGAGACGCTGGAAGCGATGGCGCGGGCGCTCTTCAAGTCGTGGTTCGTGGATTTCGACCCCGTCCGCGCCAAGGCCGAAGGCCGCGAGCCCGGCCTCCCCAAACCCCTCGCCGACCTCTTCCCGTCCCGCCTTGTCGACTCCGAACTCGGCGAGATTCCAGAGGGTTGGGAGGTGGGGCACTTCGGCGACGTAGTTGAGCAGCTTCGCGACCAAGAGAACCCACTTTCGTTTCCGGACCAGCTTTTCCACCACTTCAGCATCCCGGCCTTCGACGACGCACAGACTGCGACGTTTGAGTACGGTGAGAGCATCAAAAGCCTCAAATCGCGTGTACCGGCCGGGGTAACCCTGATTTCGAAGCTCAACCCGGAGATCGAACGGGTTTGGATGGTCGACGTACGCCCCGGCGAACGAGCGGTTTGCTCGACGGAATTCCTAGTATTGCGGGCCCGCACTCCATTCACGCGAAGCTACGTCTTCTGCCTCGCACGCTCGCCACTGTTTCGGCAGCAGATCGAGGGCCTCGTGACCGGGACCTCGAAGAGCCATCAGCGGGCCCAAGTCGATTCGATTCTCAACCTCGCAGTGATCATGCCTCTATCGTCCATCGTCGCTGCGTTCGATCGCTCAACGGACAGCTTGCTCACGCGAACGCTGGCGTGTAGGCGCGAGTCCATGATGCTCGCGTTGCTGCGCGACACGCTTCTGCCAAAGCTAGTTTCCGGCGAGCTGCGCTTGAACGGCGCGGAGCCAATTATCGAGAGGTTGTTCTAATGGCCGACATGAACCTCACACAGGCAGAAGCCGACGCACTGATCGCGATGGAGAAGCACCGGGCGAATGAGGAAAGGAGCGACTTCCCGACGGGCGGTCAGTTTCTCGTTCTGCCGCTTCAGTCTGTGGATCGGCGGGAGCAGTTTCTGCTGGACCTCAGCCGCGCTCGGATCGACTTGCTCAAGGTCAAAATGCAGAATCGCGCGCGCCAAGTGGTCGTGCTGGTCCGACTCGATCTCGGAGGAGCGCCCCACCGGAACCCGGACGGGGAGGAGGTTCCAGTACCGCACTTGCACGTGTATCGCGAAGGATTCGGCGACAAGTGGGCCGTTCCGGTGCCGGCTGACCGCTTCACGGCGACACGCGATGTTTGGCGGACGCTCGAAGAGTTCCTACGGTTCTGCAACGTCACGAAGCCGCCGCTCATCGAGAAGGGACTGTTCACATGATCGAGGAAATTCAACGGTTGCTCGACGCCTACCACGCATGGCTAAAGGATAAGACAGCCTTGCGTCAAATCGACCAGTGGATCGAGATCACGACGCCGTATCTCGACCGGCACAACGACTACATCCAAATCTATGCGAAAAAGACCAACGGTGGTTTTGTGCTCACTGACGACAACTACACGATCAACGATCTGGAGCAGAGCGGTTGCAAACTGGAGAGTGCGAAGCGCCAGGACTTGCTCAAGCTGACGCTGAGCGGATTTGGCGTTCAGCTGCGTGATGGCGCACTCGAAGTTCACGCCTCTCCTGACAATTTCGGGATGCGCAAGCACAACCTCGTGCAGGCAATTCTGGCGGTCAATGACATGTTTTGTCTGGCAGCGCCGGTGGTGACGAGCTTGTTCTACGAGGATGTTGTCGCATGGCTCGAAGTGCATGACATTCGCTACACACCGAAGGTCAAGTTCACCGGAAAGACCGGATACGACCATCTGTTTGATTTCGTCATCCCGAAGTCGCGACGCCAGCCTGAACGCATCATCCAGGCCATAAACCGGCCGAATCGCGACACCGCGCAGTCTGTCGTTCTCTCATGGATCGATACCAAAGAAGTACGGTCCGCAGACTCTCGTGCCTATGCGTTGTTAAATGACGCCGAGCAATCCGTTTCGCCAAACGTTCTGGATGCCCTTAGGAGCTACGACGTGCAGCCCGTGCCATGGAGCCAGCGTGAGAGCGTGCGGGAGCAGCTGGTCGCATGAACAACGCCGGGTACGTCTGATGGCCGAGCCGCTCGCTACTCCATTCGTTATGCATGGCGCTCGCGATGCAATCGCCGGCGGACTGGTCCATGTCGAGGAGCAGGTGAAGAGCATCGAACAGGCAGTCATTGAGCATCCGGGTTTGGCGTTTGATCTCGCGAAGACCTTGGTTGAGAGCGTCTGCCGGGCGGTACTGGGCGAGCGCAATATCGCGTTCAACGAAGATGATGATCTCCCCAAGCTGTTCAAGACAGCCTCGCAGCATTTGCCATTTCTCCCGCCGACCGCGAGCGGGGAATCCGGAGTCCGTGACAGTCTCAAGCGGACGCTAGGCGGCTTGAGCGCTGCGATAGCGGGCATCTGCGAGCTACGCAATCAGTGCGGCTTCGCGTCGCATGGCGCGGGGTCCTCACGCCCGACGATGGAGTTAGCGCAGGCGCTACTCGCTGCCGAGGCTGCCGACACAATCGTTGGCTTTCTTCACCGTGTTCACCGGAACGACCGCACGAAATCACCCTCGCCGCCGGCCGTCTATGACGACAATCCAGAGTTCAACGAGTCGGTGGATGAAGCTCACGGGGTGATCCGCATCTACGAAGTCGAGTTCCGGGCCAGTGAAGTTCTCTTTCATCTAGAGCCGGAGAGTTATCGCGTGTACCTGGCCGAGTTCGATGCAGCGGCCGATGGCGAAGTCGTTGAAGGCGAAGCCCCGGGCAATGGGCCGACGGAGCCCGCGTCATGACACAGCGCGGCGTGACCGAATCCGTCGTGGAGCAGGCCGCGCTCGCGTGTCTCGAGAGCGTGGGTTGGCAGGCGATGAACGGCGCGTGGCTGGACTTTCCTCGCGGGTCGAACGACCGTGACGCAAAACGAATATGCCCGGCAACTGCGAGTGACTGCCCGCACGGCACAGCGTCACCTGACTCACTTCGTCGAGTTGGGCATCTTGCGTCGTCGTGGGCAGGGGCGCGCGACCCAGTACGAGGTTGTCGGAGCATGATCGCGACAGGAATCCCGACACCGTGTCGCGATGGGCAGGTCCAGGCTCCGCCCGCTCCCGAATCGCGACACCAATCGCGACATCATGTCGCGATAGCTCCGGATGAGGTGGCGCGGCCATGACTCAAGACCGGGCCACAGATCAGGCTGCCATGGCCGGATTCGCAGAGCCGGACCGTCGCCATCCCGAAATCGGGCCATGGATCGGGCCACCATGGCCCGACTCAATCAGTGGGGGAGGGCGGCCATGACCGCATTCACCGAATCCGTCGTCGAGCAGGCCGCGCTGGCGTGGCTCGAGAGCATCGGGTGGCAGGTCCGGAACGGCGCCGAGATCGCTCCCGGTGAACCCGCGGCCGAGCGTGACGACTACGGGCAGGTGATCTTGGCGCAGCGGCTCCGGGATGGACTCGCGCGGCTCAACCCGTCGCTTCCCGCCGAGGCGCTGGACGATGCCTTCCGCAAGTTGACGCGGCCCGAAGGCGCGGACCTCATCGTTCGCAATCGCGCGCTGCACCGCCTGCTGGTGGATGGCGTGACGGTCGAGTACCGCGATGCCGACGGCAGCATCCGCGGAGCGCAGGCGCGCGTCATCGACTTCGACGACGCCGCGGGCAACGACTGGCTGGCGGTGAACCAGTTCAGCGTCGTGGAGAACAAGCACGCGCGACGGCCGGATGTGGTGCTGTGCGTGAACGGCCTGCCGCTGGCGGTGGTGGAACTCAAGAACGCGGCCGACGAGAACGCTACGATCTGGAGCGCGTTCCAGCAGCTTCAGACTTACAAGGCCGAGGTGCCGTCACTGTTCGCGCCGAACGCGCTGCTCGCCATCTCCGACGGCGTCGAGGCGCGCGTGGGCACGCTCACCGCAGGGCGCGAGTGGTTCAACCCCTGGCGCACGATCGCGGGCGAGACGTTGGCCGATCCGCACTTGGCTGAACTGCAGGTCGCGATCGAGGGACTGTGCGCGCCACGGCGCTTTCTCGACCTGCTGCGCGACTTCATCGTGTTCGAGGACGACGGTGGCCGCATCACCAAGAAAATGGCCGGTTACCACCAGTTCCACGCGGTGCAAGTCGCGGTCGACGAGACGCTGCGCGCCGCGGAGCTGCGTCGAGCGGCCGAGCGGGTGGGCGAAGGTGAAGGTCGCTTCGAGGCGGGTCGCAAGCCCGGAGGCAAACCCGGCGACCGGCGCGTCGGTGTGGTGTGGCACACGCAGGGCTCGGGCAAGAGCCTGACGATGGCGTTCTACGCCGGCCGCATCATCCGCGAGCCGGCGATGGAGAATCCGACCATCGTCGTGCTCACCGACCGCAATGACCTCGACGACCAACTGTTCGGGACCTTCTCGCATTGCCAGGACCTACTGCGTCAGCCGCCCGCGCAGGCGGAAAGCCGCGCGCACTTGCGCGAACTCCTCAGCGTGGCGGCGGGCGGCGTGGTGTTCACGACCATCCACAAGTTCTTCCCCGAGGAGAAGGGCGATCGGCACCCGACGCTCTCCGAGCGCCGGAACATCGTGGTGATCGCCGACGAGGCGCACCGCAGCCAGTACGACTTCATCGACGGCTATGCTCGCCACATGCGCGACGCGTTGCCTCATGCTTCGTTCATCGGCTTCAGCGGCACGCCAATCGAACTCCAAGATGCGAACACGCGCGCGGTCTTCGGCGACTACATCAGCATCTACGACATCGAGCGCGCCGTGAAGGACGGCGCCACGGTGCCGATCTACTACGAGAGCCGGCTGGCCAAACTGGCGCTCGATGAGGCCGAGCGGCCGAAGATCGATCCCGAGTTCGAGGAGGCGACCGAAGGGGAGGAGGTCGAGCGCAAGGAGAAGCTCAAGACCAAGTGGGCGCAGCTCGAAGCCGTAGTCGGTGCGGAGAAGCGCCTCGAGCTGATCGCGCGCGACATCGTCGAGCACTTCGAGAAGCGACTGGAGGCGATGGACGGCAAGGCAATGATCGTCTGCATGAGCCGGCGGATCTGCGTGGAGCTGCACCGAGAGATCGCGAAGCTGCGACCCGAATGGGACGGCGGCGAGGACGATAGCGGCGTGCTCAAGGTGGTGATGACCGGCTCCGCTTCGGATCCCGCCGATTGGCAGAATCACATCCGAAACCGGCCCCGTCGGAGAGCGCTGGCCGATCGCTTCCGAGATCCGAAAGATCCGTTCAAGCTCGTCATCGTTCGCGACATGTGGCTCACCGGATTCGATGCACCGAGCCTTCACACGATGTACCTGGACAAGCCGATGCGAGGGCACGGACTCA
This sequence comes from Planctomycetota bacterium, assembly GCA_016178505.1. GTDB lineage: Bacteria > Planctomycetota > JACOTG01 > JACOTG01 > JACOTG01 > JACOTG01. The sequence goes on along the minus strand of JACOTG010000011.1, from coordinate 38,842 downwards.
TGCAGGCGATCGCGCGCGTCAACCGAGTATTCAAGGACAAGCCCGGCGGGCTGGTCGTCGATTATCTCGGACTCGCCCAGGAGCTGAAGCAAGCGCTGGCTACGTACACGGAGAGCGGCGGCACTGGGCGAACCGCGCTCAAGCAGGAGGAAGCGGTCGCGGCAATGCTTGGGAAGTACGAAGTCTGTTGCGCTCTCTTCCACGGATTCGACTGGTCGAAGTGGACGACCGGCACTTCGCAGGAACGGCTCGGCCTGCTTCCGCCCGCACAAGAACACATCCTCAAGCAGGAGGACGGAAAGGACCGTTGCGTGCGCGCGGTACGCGAACTGTCGCAGGCGTTCGCGCTGGCCGTGCCGCACGACGAGGCCTTGCGCATTCGCGACGACGTCGCGTTCTTCCAGGCCGTGCAGGCCGTCCTGGCCAAGCGAGCGCCCGGCGACGCGCGACCCGAGGAAGACATCGACCACGCGGTGCGGCAGATCATCTCGCGAGCCGTGGCGCCGGAGGGCGTGATCGACATTTTCGCGGCGGCGGGGCTCGCGAAACCCGACATTTCGATTCTCTCGGAGGAGTTCCTGGCCGAAGTGCGGGGGATGCCGCAGCGCACCCTCGCGGTCGAGCTACTGCAGAAGTTGCTGAAGGGCGAGCTGGCCACGCGTCGCCGCAAGAACGTCGTCCAGGCCCGTTCGTTTGCCGAGATGCTCGAGCAGACGATTCGCCGCTACCAGAACCGCGCCGTCGAAGCAGCGCAGGTGATCGAGGAGATGATTCAGCTCGCTAGAGACATGCGCGAGGCGTCCGCGCGCGGCGAGAAGCTCGGACTCAGTGAGGAAGAGCTGGCGTTCTACGACGCACTCGAAACGAACGACAGCGCCGTGAAGGTCTTGGGCGACGAAACGCTGCGGACGATCGCACGCGAGCTGGTCGCGACGGTGCGGACGAACATCAAGATCGATTGGAGCGTGCGCGAAGACGTCCGCGCGCAGCTTCGCGTTCTCTTGAAGCGGATCCTTCGCCGACACGGGTATCCGCCGGACAAACAAGAGAAGGCAGTACAGACGGTGCTGGAACAATCCGAGCTGTTTTCAGAAGCCTGGATTTCCGGCACTTAGAGTGGTTGGACAGGAGCCCGTTGGCGTCGCCTTCCGCCCAAATCTGCGACTCCCATTCTCGTCACGTCGTCGAACCCGCCGAGTTTTCGGCGCGGGATTCTATCGAGACGGGACGGCGAGTCGCAATACGGAAGGATCGCGACATGCCCTACCAATTCAAGCGCGAGCCGTTGACCCCCGACGAGGCGAATCGCTTCGCGGACGCGTGCGAGACGCACGAGGTGCGCCTCATCGTCTGGACGTTCCTGAACACCGGCCCCTGCGTGAGCGAACTCGCGTCGCTCGCGAAGGCGCGGCTCAACTGTCAGGTGCACCGCCTCACGATCTACGGCAAGGGCGGCGCCTACGGCAGAGCGTCGAAGCGGCGGATCGTGCCGCTCTTCGATCGTGTGCGTCTCGCTCGGACTGAAAACCCGACCGCATTACGGCCGCGTACCGCGACGTTGGCGAGTTCGGTCCACCGATCGGACCTCCAGAAGACCGTTCCGAGGATGGCTCGGTCGAATGTTCCTATGATCGCGTCGTCATCGCTCTACGCCGCCCTCTCTTCTTCTGCCTCGCCCGTCTGGTCGGTCGCGATAGCCGCTCGATTCGCACCGGGGTCGTCTCGTTCCGCTGCAACATTGACGTATGGGGCACTCGCCGACTACGATTGCGCCACACCTTGGGGCAGCAAGGGGGTATCTCAGGGGCTATTGCCGACTTGAATCCCGTTCTCGGCAGCACTTTCACCTGGAGGGCACTTTCGATGCGGAGAATTCTTGCGTCCTGTCTCTCGTCCCTTTCGTTCGCGGCGCTGTGTTGCGCTTCATCGTTCGCTCAGGCGCCGATCAACGTCGCCAAGCCGACGACGACTTTGGGCGACGGCTTGTGGCGAACTTCGAGCGGGAAGGTCACCGTCCTTCTCGATTGGGATCGTCTCCATGATCTGGGCTTCGAGCTTCAAACGCTCGAGAAGACCGGCATCAGCGACGCGCTTCCTCAGGCGGACGCGACGTTTTCGGCGAGCAACGGAAGCGACCGCGGAATCGTCTTCGCGTCGCGCAACGGACGGTTCACCGCGCTGGCCGGCGGCGAGTTCCAGACGGACGGCGAGATGCTCCTCGTTCGAGCCGACGGTGAGACATTCCGCCTCGGCGACTTCGACTTCCACGTCAGCCTCGACGCGAACGGCGCCGGCAACGGCTCCGTGACCGACCGTCGCGTGACGAGTCGCGAGGTGTTTCGCTTCGCGAACGGATTCGTTCAGTTCGACGCAGCGTCGGGTCGCTTCGAATGGGGCGGTGCCGAGCTGTCGCTCGACGCCAACTTCGCGCACGAGGTCAGCCTCCAACAGGGGGGCGGCGAGATCATCGGCACGTTGCTCTTCGAGGCGATCGCGGTTCCAGCGACCGACGCCGTTCCGACGGGTCCCGGCGCGACTCCGCCGGGTGAAGACGATGGATCCGACTCGCTCGGACTGGCGGGACCGGACGTGATCGTCGGCGATCTGCAGAACGTCCAGCGTTACGGAACGGTTGGTGGCATCACCGCGTTCTCGGTAGGAACGACCTCCTGCAACATTGGCACGATTTGGCTGAACTGGATGTCGAACACCAATCAGCATCCGGTCATCGGGCAGAACATGTATCGCCTGAAGAACGGCCGCTTCGAGCAGGTCGGCATGAGCTGGCTCAAGCACGGCTTCTTCGCGTTGTCGGGCGGCCTCTGCTTCGGCGACTGCCAATCGACGGACGGGACGCACCTCGGAGTCCACTGTTCCGATCCGTACGACTCGGGCCTAAACGGGGATCAGTCGAATCTGGGTCCGCGATGGCAGGTGAACGCGTCGACGGGTGGGTATCCGTATCCGCCTGCGAACCCGGCGACTCCGGCCACGATTGGCCGACGGCTTCAAGTTCACAACACCGATCTCGACCCCGGCCAGAACGCCGGAGCCCTCTACTTCGTCGAGGGTCAGTACGTGACGCCAGACGACGCGGCAGCGAACAACAAGAACAACAACGCGTCCTATCGTCGCATCACGGTTTCGGGGACCCCCGGCAGCGGCACCTACAACATCGCCCTGACGGCAACGACCCAGCGCCAGAAGCCCGGCATCCAGGCGTGGAAGGACAACGACGCCGCCGTCACGATCGTCGACACGGACATCTCGAGCGATGGCCGCATCACCCTCGGCTACAAGGTGACCGACAACGGAAACGGCACGTGGCATTACGAGTGGGCCGTCTACAACATGAACTCGGATCGCTCGGGCCAGTCGTTCTCGGTTCCGATCGCGACCGGCGTCACGCTGTCGAACGTCGGATTCCACGATGTCGATCACCACAGCAACGACGGCGTGAACAACGTCACGTACGACGGCACCGATTGGGCCTTCACGAACAGCGGTGGAGTGGCGAGCTGGGCGACGTCGACGTTTGCGCAGAATCCCAACGCCAACGCGCTCCACTGGGGCTCGCTCTACAACTTCCGCTTCGACGCGAACACGGCCCCGACCGCGGGGAACGCGACGATCGGTCTCTTCACGACGGGGTCTCCGGGCTCGATCACCGTGGCGACGCAGGTTCCGATGAGCGGAGTGCCGTGCGTCGACCAAACGCCACCCGTCATCACCTGCCCGGGCAACCAGACCGCGGAAGCCGCGTCCGCGAACGGCGCGTCGGTGAGCTTCACCGTGACGGCCACCGACGATTGCACGTTCAGCCCGGCCATCAATTGCGCCCCGGCTTCGGGCAGCGTGTTTGCCATGGGCACGACGACGGTGAACTGCACCGCAACCGACAACGCGTCTCGTACCGCATCGTGTTCGTTCACGGTGACCGTCCGCGACACGTCGCCGCCGGCGCTCACGTGCGGCAACCTCACTCGTGAGTGCACGAGCCAGAGCGGCGCCAACGTCAGCTACAACATCACCGTGACGGACGCCGTCGATCCGAACCCGACCCTGACGTGCGTTCCAACGTCGGGGAGCCTCTTCCCGTTCGGCCCGACGACGGTGAACTGCACGGCGAGCGATCACGCGACGCCGCCCAACACGCGCAACTGCTCGTTCACGGTGACGGTGCGCGACACGACCGCTCCGACGGTCACGTGCCCGGCCGACATCACGACGACGTGTGCGGCGAGCAATGGCGTCGTCACGTTCAGCACGACCGCGACGGACGCCTGCGACACGACGCCGACCGTCACCTGCGTGCCGGCATCGGGAAGCACGTTCTCGCTTGGGCAGACCACGGTGACGTGCACGGCCCGCGACGACTCGAACAACTCGTCGACCTGTTCGTTCCACGTGACGGTCAACGGCGGCTCCGCGTGCGCAGCCGGAACCATGAACACCGGCGTCGGCAACGTGACGTCGAATCTCAGCATCAACGGAAGCTTCGGGACCGGTTGCAATCGCACGGTCACCGTCGGCGTCGGTCAACCGATCACGGTCGCGCTGTCAGCCGCCGTCGCCGGTGACATCGACGGCAGCTACATCGTTTGGGTGTGGGTCGGTCAGCAGACCGGCTCCAACCCGCTCGTGATCGGCACGCACAGCTTGGGTTGCACGGTTGGGCCGACCCCGTTCAGCGGCGGTTCGCCCGGTGCGTTCCGCTGCATTCGCGGCGGCCTGCCGTCCAGCTACTGCGCCGGACTCCACGAGCTCGGCGGTGCGCCGGCGAGTGCGCCGTGGTCGATCACACGCAGTCAGGGCATGGCGCAGCCTCGGTCGTTCACGTTCCAGGGCATTCTCGACGACCAGGGCTCGGCGACGGGTGATCCGCACAGCATCACCAACGCCGTGATCCTCACGATCCAGTAGTCGTTTCGACTTCGCCTCCGCGGAGGAGCGGCCTCGACGGTCGCTCCTCCGCGGTTCTTTGGGGTCGAGCGCCGTTCCGAAATCGCGCACTCCGGCGGCGCGCGCCTCGGCGAATGTCGCGGAATCGTTGACCGCCAGCCGAGCGGGCGTCTACGATAGCGTCCTGCCATCCTGCCTCGCGGCCATGTGGGAGGTCGCGCCGGCGCGCAATCAGGGGTCTCACGCCTTCGAGGCGATCCGTGGGGTACGTCAAGACGATCGGCTTGGCAATTCTTGCCGCGACGTGGGTGAGCGTCACGGCTCCAGCGGTTGCGCAAACTCCGATCGACGTCGTCAGGCACGATCCGCCGTCGCGTGACGGAATCTGGCGAACGACCGGAGGCACGGTCTCGCTCCTTCTCGACGCCGATCGCCTCCGCGATCTCGGGTTCGAGCTGCAGACGATCGAGAAGACCGGCATCAGCGACGAGCTGCCTTCGGCGGAGGCGACGTTCTCGATTCGCCACGAGCCCAACCGCGGAATCCTGTTCGCTTCTCGAAACGGAAGGTTCAGCGCGCTCGCCGGCGGGAGCGCTCCGACCGACGGCGAGATGCTCCTCGTTCGCGCCGACGGCGAGACGTTCGACATCGGCGATTTCGATTTCCACGTGACGATCGATGCCAGCGGATCCGGTACCGGCACGGTGACCGATCGCCGCGGCACGAGCCGCGAGGCGTTCCGATTCTCGGGTGGGTTGATCCAGTTCGACGCCGCGACTGGTCGCTTCGAGTGGGGCGGCGCCGACCTGTCGCTCGACTCGAATTGGGCGCACGAGGTGAGCCTCTCGGCGGCCGGCGGGCAGCTCGTCGGCACGCTTCTCATCGAGGCGGTCGCGACTCCTGCTCCCGACGCGATGCCGCCGAGCCCGCCGCCCGGCGAACACGACGGTCCGGACTCGTTCGCGCTCGCTGGCCCCGACGTCATCGTTGGCGATCTCCAAGACACCAGTCGCTACGGCAGCGTCGGCGGCATCACCGCGTTTTCCGTCGGCACGACGTCGTGCAACATCGGATCGCAGGGCATCGAGTGGAACTCGATCAACAATCAGCACCCGGTGATCGCGCAGAACATGTACCGGCTGAAAAGCGGTCGCTTCGAGCAGATCGGCATGAGCTGGCTGAAGCACGGCTTCTTCGCAGAATCGGAATCTCTTTGCTTCGGTGATTGCCAGGTCACCGACGGGAGCACGCTCGGCGTCCACTGCTCGGATCCATACAACTCGAGCCTCAACGGGGACCAAGCGAACCTCGGCCCGCGCTGGCAGGTGAATGCGGCGACCGGGAACTTCACGTACCCACCCGCGAATCCGAACACGCCGGCCACCATCGGTCGCCGACTCCAAGTGCACAACGTCGACCTCGATCCGGGGCAGAACGCGGGCGCGCTCTACTTCGTCGAAGGGCACTACATCACGCCCGACGACGCGGCCGCGGGAAACGGCGACAACAACGCGTCGTACCGCCAGATTCTGGTGACCGGCACGCCCGGCAGCGGCACTTACGACATCGCGCTCACGGCGACGACGCAACGACAGGATGCTGCCATTCGAGCGTGGCGCGACAACGACGCGTCGGTGACGCTCGTGAACGTCGACGTGCCGAGCGACGGCCGCATGACGCTCGGCTACGAGGTGACGGACAACGGCAACGGCACGTGGCACTACGAGTGGGCGCTGCACAACATGGACTCGGACCGCTCGGGCCAGTCGTTCTCGATCCCGGTCGCAAACGGCGTGAACCTGACGAACGTCGGCTTCCACGACGTCGACTACCACAGCAACGACGGCATCGGAAACGTCACGATCGACGGAACCGACTGGACCTTCACGCACGCCTCGGGTGTCGCGACCTGGACGACGCAATCGTTCGCGCAGAACCCGAACGCGAACGCATTGCGATGGGGCACGCTCTACAACTTCCGCTTCGATGCGGACGTGCCGCCCATTCCCGGCGAGGCGACCGTCGGCTTATTCAAGCCCGGCTCGCCGAGCTCGGTGACCGTGGCGACGCGGGTCCCGACGGATGGATCGCCGTGTGACGATCAATCTCCGCCCGTCATCACGTGCCCGAGCAACCGAACCGCCGAGGCGACCAGTGCGAGCGGCGCGTCCGTCTCCTTCACTCCGACGGCGACCGACGATTGCACGCTGGTTCCCACGATCGACTGCGTGCCGCCCTCGGGCAGCACGTTCGCGCTCGGAACGTCGACGGTGAACTGCACGGCGACCGACGCCGCATCGCGATCGTCGTCCTGCTCCTTCACGGTCACGGTCCGCGATACCACGCCGCCGGCGCTCACTTGCGGCAACCTCGTTCGCGAGTGCACGAGTGCGAGCGGTGCGAACGTCTCCTATTCGGTGATCGCGACGGATGCCGTCGATCCGAGCCCGACGACGTCGTGTGCACCGGCTTCAGGAAGCCTCTTCCCGTTCGGCACCACGACGGTGAATTGCACGTCGACCGACCACGCCACGCCACCGAATTCGAGCTCGTGCGCGTTCACGGTGACCGTGCGCGACACGACGGCGCCGGCGATCCAGTGTCCCGTCGACGTCACGACGGATTGTTCGACGAACGACGGCATCGTCACGTTCAGCGTCACCGTCAGCGACGCTTGCGATCCCTCGCCGACCGTGATCTGCAACCCGCCGTCGGGTAGCCCGTTTCCGCTCGGCGCCACGACCGTGACCTGCACCGCGACCGACGCCTCCGACAATTCGTCGAACTGTTCGTTCCACGTGACGGTCAGCGGTCCGCTGCCGTGCTTCCCCGGCACCGTCGACACGGGCGTGGGGCCGCCTCGCGACGTTCTCTTCGTGAACGGCAGCGCCGGAACGGGCTGCGTTCCCACGGTCGTCGTCGGAGTGCGCGCGCCGATCACCGTTCACATGGACGAGGCTCCGGCCGGCAGCTCGAACGGCGAGTACGTGCTGTGGGTGTGGCGAGGCGCCGCGCCGTTCACTCCGCGCGACCTCGTGCTCGGCGGGCAGACGACGGGATGCACCGTGAAGCCGACGCCGTTCGATTCGAGCCTTTCGCCGCAGCCGTTCCGTTGCGTTCGCGGCGGCTTGCCGGCGGCGTTCTGCGGTGCCACCCAAGAACGGAACGGATCGCCGCGAGCTCCGTGGTCGATCACTCGAAGCCAAGGACTGCGCCGCCCGCTCGACCTCACGTTGCAAGGCGTGCTCGCGGATCCGCACGCGGCCACGACGGCGGGAACGAGCGTCACCAACGCGGTCGTAATCGCCGTCCGGTGATTCGGCCGAATCGGCGGCGACGCCAGGATCCCCTTCGATTGCGCGCGCTACGCGGGGCGTGCTAGCTTCCTGGACTATGAGTCATTCAACGATATGGGCAGGTAGCGCGTCCCTGCTCGCGGCTGCGGTGGCACTCGCGACCGTGGTTCCCGGATCGGACGAGCCGACGCGCGTCACGCCCGACGCGATCCTCAAGCTTCGCTCGATCTCGAGCCCGCGCATTTCGAACGACGGCAGCCGCATCGCCTTCGTCTTGCGCGGCGCCAACGTCGCGAAAGACGCGTTCAACGCGGACATCTGGGTTCTCCCCGTCGACGGCGGCGATCCCGTTCAATTCACCACGAGCGACGGCGACGACACCGACCCCCAGTGGTCGCCCGACGGCAAGTGGCTCGCGTTCGTCTCGGATCGCGAAGGTGCGCCGCAGGTGTTTGCGATTCCGACGAGCGGAGGCGAGGCGATCCGCGTTTCGCACCTGGGTGGCGGCGCATCGTCTCCACGATTCGCGGCCGACGGTGACCGCATCGTCGTCATGTCGCCGGACGCGCCGTCGACCCCGACCGGCGCCGTGCCGGAGGGCGCCGTCGTGAGACGCGATCGATTGCAAAACCACCTCTGGATCGTGACCGTTTCGGGCGCCGAGCCACAGCGCCTGACGTCGGGCGACTTCGACGACCTCGACCCTCGTTGGTCCCCCGATGGGCAAGAAATCGTGTTCGTCAGCAACCGGAGCGGCGATCCCGAGACGAACGGCAACACCGATCTCTGGGTGATTCCGGCGAAGGGCGGCAAGCCTCGACAGCTCACGTCCAATCCCGGCCCCGACGAACAGCCGCGCTGGTCGCCCGACGGATCGCGGATCGCGTACGTCTCCCACTCTCGCGACTTCAGTCCGGCCGAGCACACGGACTTGTTCGTCATCGGGCGTTCGAATGGCGATCCAAAGAACTTGTCGGCCGACTTCGACTTTCCCGTGTCGAACCCGATCTGGTCGCCCGATGGCTCGCGAATCTACTTCCTCGCGGCCGTCCGAGGAGACCAGCACCTCTTCTCGGTCCCCTCCCAGGGCGGAGACGTCGTGCGCGTCACGGATGGACTGCGCGAGCTCGCGGAGGCCGACCTCGCCCCGAACGGGGCGTCGTTCGCGGTGGTCTCGAGCGCACCCGACGCTCCGGACGAGTTGTACCTTGCGTCCACGCAGTCGAAGGAGATTCGGCCCCTCACCGCGCTCAACGGCGATTTCGGGAAGGTCGCGAAGAGTCCCTGTCACACGCACCTCTACAAGAGCGTCGACGGGCTCGACGTCGAGGCGTACGTCACCCTGCCGCCACAAGCCGCGGCCGAAAAGCCGGGTTCGCCGAACGCGAAGAGATTCCCGGCCGTCGTCGCTCTCCACGGCGGCCCGCACTCGCGGACGACGAGCGGGTTCGACGCGATGCGCCAGCTTCTCGCGTCGAACGGCTTCGTGGTGTTCGAACCCAACTATCGCGGAAGCATCGGATATGGCCAGAAGTTCGCAGACGCGAGCCGCGGGGATTGGGCGGGGATGGACTTCCACGACGTGATGCGCGGCGCCGAGACGCTCGCGACGTTCCCCAACGTCGACGGAGATCGGATGGCGATCTATGGCGCGAGCTACGGCGGATACCTGACCGCCTGGGCCGCGACCCACGGGACGCGGTTCCGCGCCGCGGTGGACGTCGCCGGAATCTCGAACTTGATCAGCTTTTACGGTCAAACCGATCGCGGCGGTCGCCTGCTCCTCGAGTGGGATCTCCTCGGGCCTCCTTGGGCGAAGACCCCGCTCTACGTCGATCGCTCGCCGATCACGCATCTCGCGGAGGCGGCGACGCCGATGCTGCTCGTGCACGGCGATTCGGATCGACGCGTTCCAGTGTCGCAATCGCAAGAGCTGGCAACCGGGCTTCGGCGAGTCGGCGTGCCCGTCGACTTCCTTCGCATCGAGGGGCTCGGCCACGCAGTGGCGACGCCGAGCCAGCTGCACACGACGCTTTCCGTGACGCTCGCGTTCCTGAAGTCCCACCTCGAAGACGCGTCCCCGCGCACGGGCGGAGGATAACGCGCGACGGCTTCTTGCCCCTGGCGACGCTCGAATCGGTCGGGTATCTTGAGCCATGCCATCTGTGGACTAGAACCGCCTCCGCCGAGGCAGAAGAGGGGCATCGCGATGAGGCCGATCCTCACCTGGATCCTCGTCGCCGTTGGTTTCGGGGTTTCACCCGCCGTTTTCGCCCAGCCGCGCTTGTGGACCGGCGACGTGGACGGCAACGGATCGATCGACGTTGCGGACGCGTTCGCGACGCTGCGGGCGGCATCCGGCAACCTCACGTTGTCGCCTGCCGAGGCCGCGCGCGCCGACGTCGACCACGATGGTCGCGTCACCGTGAACGACGCGCTCGCGCTCATCAACGCGACGACGATGCCGGTCGCGCATCCCCCGTTCGATCCCGTTCCGCCGAACCTGCCGGAGATCCACTCGTTCGATCCGCCGAACGCAGAGCCGGGATCGCTCGTGTTCGTCGAAGGCGTGAATTTCGATCCGATTGCATCGCGCAACCGGCTTTCCTGGAACGGCATCGAGGCGCGCGCGTGGTTGAGCGATCCGCGCGGACTCCTCGTGCGCGTTCCCGTCACCGCGACGAGCGGTCCGGTGACCGTCACCGTTGCCGGGCTGACCTCGCTCGCGCGTGGATTCGTCATCGGAGACGAGCCGAATGCCGAGATCGGGCTCGACCCCGCGGAGGGCGAGATGATCTTCGGGCTTCCGCGCGACCTCCCGCATCTCGACGACGTGGTCACGGTTCCGATCGTCGTGAACGAAGGACGGTCGCGACTCGGCAGCTATAACGTGTCGCTCCATTTCACCAGGGACGTTCTCGCGATGGGGGGCATCACTCCGGGCAACTCGCCGTTCGACACGCCCGGCCAGTGCATCGACAACCTCTCCGGCACGGCGAACTTCAGCGCGCTGCGCTTTGGCACGCCGGGCGTCGAGATCGAGTATCCGACGTTTCCCGCTCCGCGCACCGGGCCGGGCGGTCCGAGCATTCCCTCCGCGACGGCACCGTTGAGCCTTCGCCACGTCGGGGTGATGCGATTCCGCGCGATCCAGGACGCCGATCGCATGCCGACGATCGACGGCATCGTCACGCAGATGGCGACGGTCGGCTACCCGAGCCGCGCGATCGGATCGCTGCCACGCTTTGCTCTCCAGACCACACAACACGAGCAGGGCGCGATCCCGCAGCCGCCGCGATCGGACGAGGCGCCGTGGCTGCGTCGTCTCTTGCCGAACTACGGTTATCCGGGTGACCTCGTCATCCTCCGCGGAACGAACCTGGGACAGTGGGTTGGCCGCGTGCAGGTCTTCCTCGGCGAAACTCCGTGCACGATCGTGCAGCTGAATCCAACCGAGATCTGGTTCCGGGTTCCCGCGAATGCTCAATCCGGATCGGTAGCGATCGAAGTGCGCGGCCGCGGCCGCTCGAACTCGCTTCCGTACCGGATCCTCTCGGATCAAACGCCGCCGACCGTGATGGGAATTGCGCCGGCGGACGGCACGCGCGACGTCGATCCCACCGTGCGCGTGCGAGTGCTCTTCTCGGAAGCCATCGACGCCGATTCGATCCACGATCGGTCGTTCCAGGTCTTCGTGCCGTGGTATTGGAACCTCGACGAGAGCATCCGGGGCACGAAGCAAGTCCCCGGTTCTCTCCGCATCACGCACGTCGACGGGGCAACGGGCGTCGTCTTCGAACCGATCCTGCCGTTGCCGCCGGGATCCGAAGTGCTCGTTTCCCTGCGGGACATCCGCGACCTGAACGGCAATGCGCTCGTCGGGCGCCGCTTTTTCGCATTCCGAGTGGCGGGGCATTAGCCCACTCATCAACGCCATTCTCGCCGCGAGTCGTCGATGACTGCCGATCGCATGGGGCGTCTGTTCGGGCGCTACGAGGTCGAGCGCGAAATCGGACGCGGCGGGACGGGTCGAGTTTTTCTCGCTCGTGACGAGGGCTCACGGCGGCGCCGCGTTGCGATCAAGGTCCTAGATCCCGAGTGCGCAGGGGATCCGTCGGCGCGCGCAACGCTTCGCAACGAATTTCGCACGCTTGCCACCCTCCGGCATCCGGGCCTCGCGCGCGTGTTCGACTACGGCACCGACGACGAGTCCGGTGCGGTCTATCTCGTCGAGGAATTCGTTCGCGGCGAGGACCTCTCTTGCGCGGCCCCGAAGCTCGCCGCCGCCGACGTGCGATCGCTGTTCGTGAAAGCAGCTCGCGCACTCGATGCGATCCACCGGCGGGGGCTCGTGCACTTCGACGTGAAGCCCGAGAACCTTCTCGTCGTGGCGCATGGCCGAAAGCTCGAGCTGAAGCTCGTGGACTTCGGGATCGCCGGCGCGCGGCGCGGCGCGGCCAGCAATCGGCCGCTCGCCGGCACTCGACCGTACGTCGCGCCCGAGGCCTGGCGCGGCGAGGCGGTCGACGGACGCGCCGATCTGTTCGCCCTCGGAGTCACTTTCTTTCGCGCGATCGTCGGTCGCTTTCCCGACGGGCCCGACGACGGCGGCGCGCCTGCATGGCTTCGAGCCGTGCTGCCACGGCTCCTCGATCCGGAGCCGGCGCGGCGATTCGCGAACGCACGCGAGCTGATCGAGGCCGTGAACCGCGCGAGCGCCGGACGATTCCGAGTCGAGACGACGGTCGAGAGGCGAGAAGCGATCCGCGGCGGCCCATTCGTGGGGCGCGGCCGACAGATCGAATCGCTGCTGCGACTCGCACGATCGTGCGGCCAGGGAAAGCATCGAGCGGCGCTGGTCATCGTGCGCGGACCGTCGGGGAGCGGGCGCTCGCGTCTGCTTTCCGAGCTTCGAGTCGCGTGTCGACTTCGCCACGTGCACGTGATCGGCGAAAGCGCGCGGGATCGAACGGCGGGGCCATTTCCGATCTTGGGCGCGTGGATCCGCGAGACCGCGGCGGCCGGCGTCCCACGTTCGCACCCATCGATTCCGGCGCTTCGGGCGATCGCACCCGAGGTCTTCGGCAAGTCGCGAGACGCCGATCGAACCGACCTCGCTTCCAAGGGTGGTGAGGGACGAGTTCGGGACGCCGTCGTCGCCTGGCTTCGAGACGCACTCGGCGATCGGCCGACCGTCCTCCTCGCCGACGATCTCGACGCGTCGGACTCGCAAACGCTCGACGTGGTGTCGCTCTTGGTGCGCCTCGCCGATGCCGGCCTCGGCATGGCGCCGATCCTCGTGGTCGCGACGTTCGGCCGCGAGGCGAGCCGCGTCGACTCGACGATTCGCGCGCTTCGAGACCGCGGGCTCGTCCACGAGATGCGACTGGCTCCGCTCGGTGCGTCGGACGTGGCGCGCTTCATCGCGGGGCAGCTCGGCGCCGACGCACGTCGCTTGCGGACTGCGGTCGTCAAGCTCGCTCGAGCGCTCGTTGCGCGGACCGGCGGAAACCCGGGGACCGTCGAAGAGACGCTGCGCTTCCTGCTGGACGCGCGGCGCTCCGATCTCGTCACGCTCCTCGAGTCGGCGAGGGGCGACGTGCCCATCATCATTCCCGCGGCGTTGCGCTCGAGCTGGCGAGAACGGATCGCGTCGCTCGACGCGCTGGAGCGCAAGGTCTTGCTCGGGCTGGCGCTTGCGGGGAGACCCACTCCACTCGATTTTCTCGAAGACCCCGACGCCGGCGTTGCGTCGACTCGCCTTGCGGCGCGCGGTCTCGTCGAGGGACGCGACGGCGCTTGGACGGTTCCAGCTGGAACGCTCGCGGACGCGATGCTCGAGGTGGCTTCGGACGACGAGGCGAGGCCGCTCCATGCAGCGCTTGCCCGATCCCTTCGGGGCTCGCGGCGGGACGACGTCTCGATGGATCTCGCGCGGCATCTCCTCGGCGCCGCGATCGGAGGCGATGCGCGCGCTGCGCGACTCGCTGCGGCGTCGGCCCTTCGAGCTGCGCGCGAGCGATGGTCGCGCGAAGCGCCGGCGGAGGGCGAGACCGTGTTGCGTGCGCTCCTCGACGCGACGCTCGCCGTGCCGGAGCGCACGACGTCGCGGGCGCGCATCTTCGCGGGCGATCTGCTGGCGGCGCAGGGCGAGCACGACCGCGCGCTTGCCGAATATCGGGAAGGGGAGCGCGCGATTGGGACGACGATGGCACGGACCGATCGTCGCATCGGCGAGGCTTGCCGCGAGCAGGGCGAGTACGCGGAAGCGGAATCGCGGCTCGTGCGAGCGCTCGCGTCGACGGATCTGGTCGAAGGATCGACGGAGCGCGCTCGAGCGATCCTCGCGCTCGGCATGACGCGCCTTCTTCTCGGTCGGCCGGCGGACGCGGCCGCGGCCGCTCGCTCGGCCCTCGAGTCGCCGAGTGCCCGCCACATGCGTCCGCGCGCCGCGGCGCACCTTTGGAATCTCGTGGGCATGGCCGCGTTTCGATGCGGCGACACCCGCGAGTGCGAGCGCGCGTACACGAAAGCGCTGAAGCGATTCGACGCGACCGACGATGCCGCCGGATCGGCCGGAGTGCTCAACAACCTCGCGGTGCTCCGAACGCAGGAGGGCAAGTTCGCCGAGGCCGCGCGACTTCACGGGAAGGCGCTTGCTCTGTTCGAGCGCCGCGGCAACGTCGCGCAAGAAGCGATGACTCGCAACAACCTCGGCCTCACGGCGATCGCTCGCGGCGATCTCGCCGCCGCGCGCGAAGCGCTCGAGCAGAGCTTGCACGCGCGCCGCGCTCTCGGCGACTCGTACGGCGAAGCATCTTCGCTCGGAAACCTCGGCGTGGGACTGAGGGAAGAGGGGCGACTCGCCGACGCACGCGCCGCCCTTCGCGAGTCACGCCGGCGATTCGCTGCGCTCGGCAATCGGCGTGAAGAAGCGCTCATCCTCGCGCACCTGGCGCACCTCGAGGTGGATCTCGGCCGGCCGCGAGAGGCTTCGGGGCTTGCGCGAAAGGCGCTCGATGGTCTCGAGGCGGCGGACTTTCCGCGCGAGCGCGCCGTCGCGCTCGTGGCCGCATCGCGCGCGGCGCTCGAGGGACGCGACGCCAGAACGGCGCGGCAGCGACTCGAGGAGGCGATCCCGCTCGCGACGACGGCATTCTCGAAGCCATGGAGCGCGCGCGCCGCGGGGTTCCTGGTGGAAGAAGCTCTGCGCCGCTCCGACCTCGATGCGGCGCGCGCGGCGCTCGTCGTCGCGCGTCGCGCGGTCGTCGGCACGGACCTTCGCGACATGCGCGCGAGGCTGGCGCTCGACGCGGCCGAGATCTCCCGCCTCGAAGGCCGACGGCAGGCACCGAAGGAGATCGAGCGGGCCGCCCGGCTCGCGGCAAAGAGCGAGCGCGCGGAAGTGCGGCTTCGCGCGCTCTCGTCGTTCGGCGAGGTCCTTCTCGACGGCGGCGACGCGACCGCCGCCGCGCGCGTGCTCGGCGAGGCGAGCGGAGTCGTCGAGGCGATGACTCGCGGGCTGGCGCCGACGGACGCACGTCGCGTGCGCGCGCGCCCGGCGCACGCGCGAATCGCCCGGCTCCTCGCGGCGGCCCGCGGCCGCGCCGTCGAAGGGGGCGGATCGACGAGCAAGCGCTTTGCATCGCTCGTCGACATCAATCGCCGCCTTCTGTCCGAGCCCGATCCGGAAAAGCTTCTCGGCGTGATCCTCGACGCGGCGATCGAGGTCTCGGGCGCGGAGCGCGGTTTCGTGATCCTGCGCGGCGCCGCCGGCCTCACGTTTCCCGTCGCGCGAAATTTCGAGAAGCGCGACCTCGAGCGCGCGTCGGCCGAAGTCAGCCACGCTTTCGTGAAGCGAGTGCTCGACACCGGGCGGACATGGGCGTCGGAGGACACCGGCGCCGACGAACGACTTCGCCGAAGCCGGAGCCTTCTCGATCTCGGCGCGGCGAGCCTCGTCGCGGTGCCCCTTCGCGCCGCCGGCGGCGGCTCCTCGACGCTCGGCGCGCTCTATCTCGACCATCGGCGTGAAGCGGGACTTTTCGCGGGTGAAGCGCGCGCATTGCTCGAGGCTCTTGCCGATCAAGCGGCGCTTGCGCTCGAAATCCGGAGGCGCCAACGCGAAATCGAAGAACTGAATCGCCGGCTCGAGGCCGGACTCGAGGAGAAGACGCAGGAGCTGCAGCGCGTGCGAACCGAGCTCCGCATCGCTCGTCGTTCGATGCCGCGCGGCAAGAGCGACGTCACTTGGCGGTCGGTAGCCATGCGCGCGATCGCGGACGTCGTCGAGCGCGTCGCGCCGACCAATCTCACGGTGGCGATCGTCGGCGAAAGCGGATCGGGAAAGGACGCGGTCGCTCGAACGATCCACGCTCAAAGCCGCCGGGCCGAGAAGCCGTTCGTCGCCGTGGATTGCGCCACGCTGCCGGAACCGCTCGTCGAGGCGGAGTTGTTCGGCCACCGCAAGGGCGCGTTCACGGGCGCGGATCGCGATCGCAAGGGGCTCTTCGAAACCGCATCCGGTGGGACTCTCTACCTCGACGGCGTCACCGCGCTGTCGCCGTCGGCGCAGTCGAAGATCCTGCGTGCGATCGAAGCGGGCGAAGTTCGGCCGGTCGGCTCGACATCGTTCGTTCGCGTCAACGTGCGTCTCGTCGTTTCGTCGACACAACCACTCGCGGACGAGGTGGCGCGCGGTCGCTTTCGAGAGGATCTTCTGTTTCGGCTCGAAGAGGTCGTCGTCCGCGTGCCGCCGCTCCGGGAACGACGCGAGGACATCCCGTCGCTCGTCGACGCTTTTCTCGCGGAGGCGCTCGCGGGCGAGGCGCGAAAGAGACGAACGTGTCGCTTCAGCAAGGAAGCGATGGCGCGGCTCCTCGACTACCCCTGGCCTGGGAACGTGCGCGAGCTGCGGAACGAGGTGCGTCGAGCGGTCCTGCTCGGTGACGCCGAGATCCGCACGGCGGTGCTGTCACCGGAGGTTCGCGCCGGCGGCGGCGCAATGCGAGCCACCGAGCCCGTCACGGCCGAAGGCTTCCGCGAAGCGTTGCGTGAGGCCGAGTCGGTCCTCGTGAGGCGCGCCTTGCAGGCCGCGAACGGAAACCAAAGTCGCGCCGCGAAGCTCCTCGGCCTCTCGCGCTTTGGCCTGCGAAAGAAAATGTCGCGTCTCGGCATCGCGCCGCCGGAGCCAACCGGGGCCTAACCTCTTTCGCGACGGATCGCGGCAATGATTCGAAGAGTCGGACGTCGCCAGTCGCAAGCGACGTCGCCGACGCGATCCGCACACGACGTGCGTCGGCGCACGGGGGATTTCCCGAAGTCGCAACCGAATGGCGAGCGGCGCGTACTCCGCCTACCTTTCGACTTGGCCGGGCATGCTCTGCGCGCGCGGCTGCACGAAAGGTCAAGAGCGGCGTTCCCTCCCACACATAGCAGGGATCTGGGGCCCGGGGTTGTGTGTTGGGAGTCAGAAAAGAAGCCCATCCTGCGGCTCCAGATGAGTGGGGAAATGATGGACAGACTTTGTTTCGCGACGGGTCGATCGATTCGCATCAGGATCGCGTGCGTTGCGGCGGCGGTCGGCGTCGTGTCGCCGGTGTCGATGGGACAGGTGAACTGGATTCCGGACTCGCCCGCGTCGAGCCCGTCGGCGCGCTTCGACAATGCTCTCGCATTCGACTCGGCTCGAAATCGCACGGTCCTCTTCGGCGGTACGGACCTCAGCTTCATGGGACTCGCCGACACGTGGGAGTGGGACGGCTCGAATTGGACACAAGCGTCCCCGGCGACGAGCCCGCCCGGTCGATCGTCCACGGCTCTTGCGTACGATTCGTCGCGCGGACGGACCGTGCTCTTCGGCGGAACCAATGCCACCCAAGACAACGTTCTCGGCGACACGTGGGAGTGGGACGGCACGACCTGGACCCAGTTCGTGCCGGCGACGAGTCCGTCCGCCCGCAACGGACACCAGCTCGCGTACGATTCGGCGCGCGGTCGCACCGTGTTGTTCGGTGGGATCGATGCAATCGGCACGGCGTCGACGGAGACCTGGGAATGGGACGGAACGAATTGGATCCTGGCCTCTCCGGCGACGAGCCCGCCCGGCCGGTACCTTCACGGAATGGCCTACGACTCGGCGCGGGGCCGTACCGTGATGTTCGGCGGGTTCGTCGGGTTTGGAAACCCGGTGAACGACACGTGGGAGTGGGACGGAACCAACTGGACTCCGGTTTCGCCGGCGACCAGTCCATCAGCGAGGTTCGCGACCTCGATGGCGTTCGAGCCGGGCCGGGCGCGCACGGTGCTGTTCGGCGGCAGCGAGAACTTCGGATCCTTCCTCGACGACACCTGGGAGTGGAACGGGACCGATTGGGCTCCCCTGGCGACGGCGTCGCGCCCGCCGGGTCGCGACTTTCATGCGATCTCGCGCGGCCCCGGATGCGCGAGGCTGGTGCTCTTCGCGGGGCTGCCTGGCGGAGAGGGCGGACCGGCGAGCGACACGTGGGAGTTCGGTGAGCCGGGCACGGTGACTCTCGCGTCGGTCGCGCCGCACGCGGGCCCGGACGCAGGGGGTGAGCTGACCCACCTTTTCGGTTCGGGCTTCACGACGATCGGCGACACGGCCGTCGACTTCGGCGGCGTCGCGGCGACCGTTCTCTCGGTCACGCCGACCCGCATCGACGTTCGCACGCCCGCGGGCACGGGAACGGTCGACGTCCGCATGGTGAACTCGGTGTGCGAGACGCGCCTCGCGGGCGCCTACACCTTCGTCGCGCCCGAGATCGCGGCGCGTTACGGCAACGTGAACGTCGGTGCGGGCGAGCGCGAGGACGTGCTGCTCCTCAATTCCACTCACGGCGACGACACGACGCGAGAGATCACGCTGGCCCGAAACGCGGCGCTCCGGGTGATCGTGTTGTCGCCGTCGAGCCGGCCGACCGCGCGGTTCGCCGCGTACGTCTGGGTCGGCCCGCCGAACGGCACGACGCTTCGGGCGCAGCCGTTCAGCCTCGGAAATGCGGTGTTCCCGACGCCGCTGAACGTCGGCCAAGTGCCGCAACCGCGGAAGATCTTCAACAACTTCGACACGAGGCTCGGGACCGCGAACCTGCCGTCGACGCCCGCGCCCTCGACGCTGCTGAATCGGCCGGTCGGACTCGGCAACCCGATCACGGTGACGTTCCAGGGATTCATCCAGGACACGGCCGCGATCATCCCGCAGCACGTCAGCCTCACGAACGCGATCGTGCTTCGAGTGCCGTAGATCTTGTGACGCCGAGGGACGTGGCTTCGTGCCATCGATACCCAGGCGAGTATCGGCAACCCGGGTTGCCACACGTTCGATTTGCCTTCGCCCCGTTCGACCTGGATGGCTGCGGAAACTCGGGTCGAACGGGGCTTCTAGTCGTTTTCCCGATCTGGCCGGAGCGGTACTCCGTTTGCCCTCGAGTGGCCTAGTCGGGCGCCGTGGGGTCGAGCGATCGACGGGCGTTCGAACGGGCTCGGACCAGGAGGTGGATCGGACAGGAAGCGTGCTCTCGAATGCTTCGCTCGGGTCTGTGGAACGGATGGCCGAGACTCGGGCCGCGCAGCGGTCGACGCAGGAGTGACGGAGGCCGCTGCGTGACGGGTCGTGTCCCGTTAAGCGTTCGAAAACTCGAGGGAGCGACGGGAAGCGATTTCCGCCGCTCCCTTTGGTTATTTGCGCCGCAGCGATTCGTCGAAGCGATTGGGCAAGCCTCGCTCGCGCCTCCACGCATCGACGTTGGACGCGACTGGACGTCCGTCGTCCGGTGCCTGGCACGATTAGCCGGACGGCCGTCGTCCGGGGTCTGACCCCATTGGACGGGCTACTTCGCGGGTTGGGGTGACTGGCGAGCGGCGGACTTGCGCGAGCCGGTGTCGTACTGCAGTCGGTAGAGGCGGTGATAGATGCCGCGCTTGGCAATGAGCTCTTCGTGCGTGCCCATCTCGCGCAGCTCGCCCTTGTGCATCACGAGGATCCGGTCCACGCGCTGAATCGTCGAAAGGCGGTGCGCGATGATCAGCGACGTTCGCCCGCGCAGGAGCTTCCCGAGCGCGTCCTGGATGAGGGCCTCGGTTTCCGTGTCGACGCTCGACGTCGCCTCGTCGAGCACGAGCACGCTCGGGTCGAACGCGAGCGCGCGCGCGAACGCGAGGAGTTGCTTTTGCCCCACCGAAAGAGTGGCGCCTCGCTCCTGCACTTCCCCTTCGTAGCCTCCCGGCAATCGGCGGATGAACCCGTCGGCGTTGACCGTTCGCGCAGCGTCTTCGACCCGCCCGCGGGACATCGAGACTTCGCCGAGTCGGATGTTCTCCTCGATGGTCCCCGAGAAGAGGAACACGTCTTGGAGCACGACGCCGAGCTGGCTTCGCAGCCAGGTTTGCGGGTAGCGACGAACGTCGACGCCGTCCACGAACACGGCGCCTTCGTCCACGTCGTAGAGGCGGCTGACGAGGTTGATGATCGTCGTCTTGCCCGCGCCCGTGTGGCCGACGATCGCGACCGATTCGCCGGGCTTCACGTGGAAGCTCACGTTTTGGAGGACGGGTTCGCCGGGGCGATACGCAAACGTGACGTTCCGGAACTCGATCTCTCCGCGCAATCGCTCGGGCTTCACGGGCTCGGCAGGATCGGCGACTTCGACCGGCGTGTCGAGGATTCGGAAGATGCGCTCGGATGAGGCCATCGCCGACTGGAGCACGTTGTAGCGCTCCGACATCTCCTTGATCGGGTCGAAGATGTACTTCGCGTAGAACCAGAACTGGAGGAACTCACCGAACGTGAGCGATCGGCCGACGATGAACCACCCGCCGAAGAAGAGGATTCCGGCCTGCGAGACGTACGTGAGGATTTCGATGGCCGGGAAGAAGACCGAGTAGTTCCACACGGTCTTCATGTTCGCGTCGAAGTACTCGCCGTTGATCTGTCGGAAGCGCTCTTGGCTCTTCTTTTCCTGCACGAAGATCTGGATGACGCGGATGCCCGAGATCGACTCCTGCATCGTCGCGTTCATCTTCGCGATCTTCGAGCGCACGAGGCGATAGCAATCGCGCGCCGCGCGCGAGAACCAGCGCGCCACGGCGAAGAGCACGGGGATGATCACGGCGAAGAAGAGCGCAAGCCGCGGTTGCGTGATCGTGATGTAGCCGAGGATGAGCACGAGCGTGACGACGTCTTCGAAAATCGTCACGACGCCCGACGTGAAGAGCTCGTTCAAGTTCTCCACGTCGCTTGTGACGCGCGTGACGAGGCGGCCGACCGGGTTGCGATCGTAGAAGCGAAGACCCATCGACTGCAGGTGTGCGAAGAGCCGCGTGCGCACGTCGAAGATGATCCGCTGGCCGAAGAGGTTGGTGACGATCTCCTGGCCGTAGCGGAGCGCGAAGTGGATGACGAGCAGTCCCGTGAACAGCGCGCAGATCCACAGGAGGTCGTTCCACGCGGCGTTGCGCGTTGCCTCGTCGGCAGCCTTTAGGCCCACTGTCAGAGGGCCGTCGACCGCGCGCTTCACGAGCCACGGCCCGAGGAGTCGCAGTCCCGCCACGACGAGCAAGCTCACCACCGAGACGGCGAAGAGCTTCGCGTGCGGCCGCATGAAGCCGGCGAGCCGCCGAACGAGGCGCGCGTCGATCGCCTTGCCGATGACCTCGTCTTCGGGATTGATCTCTTCGGCCACGGGCTACATCGCCTCCAGCTCGGCTTCGAGCATCTGGCGGCGATACATGTCCGCGTAGAGCCCGTCCGCTTCGATCAGATCCGCGTGCGTGCCGCGCTCCGCGACGCGTCCTTCGTCGAGGACCACGATGAGGTCTGCGTCTTGCACGGTCGAAACGCGGTGAGAGATGAGGAAGCAGGTGCGTCCGCGACGCGCGTCGCGCAGACCTTTGAGGATTTCCTCTTCGGTGTGCGTGTCGACGGCGGAGAGGCAGTCGTCGAGGATCAGGATCGCCGGATCGAGCACGAGAGCGCGCGCGATCGCCACGCGCTGCTTCTGGCCGCCGGAGAGCGTCACGCCGCGCTCACCCACGATCTGCGCGTAGCCGTTCGGGAACTCGACGATCGAGTCGTGGATTTGCGCTTGCCGCGCCGCGCGCTCGACGGCTTCGTCGGTCGCGTTCGCGAGGCCGAACGCGATGTTCTCGCGGATCGTGTCGGAAAAGAGAAACGTCTCCTGCGGCACGTAACCGATGGCATGTCGCAGTTCGGCGAGTGGAATCCGATTCACGTCGACCCCGTCCACGAACAACGTTCCCGGCGGGGACGAGAAGAGGCGAGGGATCAGGTTGACGAGCGTGCTCTTGCCCGAGCCGGTGCGGCCGACGACGGCGACGGTCGTGCCCGCCGGCACGTGCAGTCGAACGTCGCGGAGAACCGGTTGCGCGTCGGGATACGCGAACGTGAGCCCGCGGAACTCGATCTCGCCGCGCACGCGCTCGAGCGGCACCGGCTCGATCGGGTCTTGGATCTCGGGTACGGACTTCAGCACTTCGTCGAGGCGTCCCATCGAAGCGACGCCGCGCTGACTGAGCGTGAGCACCCAACCGACCGCGATCATCGGCCACAGGAGCATGAGCTGGTACGCCTGGAACGCGATGAAGTCGCCGAGCGTGAACGAACCGCTCAGGATGCCCTTGCCGCCGACCCAAAGGATCACGAGGATCCCGAAGTCGCCGAGGAGGTAGATGAGCGCCGTCGTGAGTGCGCGCATGCGGGCGAGGCGCATGTTCATGCGAACGTACTTGTCGCTCTCGTCGCGAAAGCGGTTCTGCTCGCTCGGCTCCTGCGCAAATGCCTTCACGACGCGGACGCCGGCGAAGTTCTCCTGCGCTCGCGAGCTGATCGTCGCGAGCTGCTCTTGCACGATCTTGCTGGCCTCGTGCAGTCGCGGGGCGAGAAGCCGCATCGTCACCGCGAGCAGCACGAGCGGGATCAACGAAACCAGGGCCAAGAAGGCGTTCATCTGGAACATGTTGGCGAGCGCGAAGGGCAGTGCGATCGCCGTGTTCGAGAGGTACATGAAGCCGACGATCAGCATCCGCACGCCCTCGATGTCGCTCACCGAGCGCGACAGGATGTCGCCGGTCTTCATCTTGTTGAAGTAGCCGAAAGAGAGCGTCTGCAGGTGGCCGTAAAGGTTTTGTCGCAGCTCGAATTCGATCTTCCGTGACGCGCCGATGATGAACCAGCGCATGACGAGCTGGAAGATGCCGCGGACGAGCGCGAGGCCGATGATCCCGAGCGCGCACCATCCGACGAAGCCGAGATCCGGCGCGGCGCGCAGCCGATCGATCGCGAGGCCGAGGACGCGCGGGATGATGAACTGCGCCACGTTGGTGCAGACGACGAACACGAAACCCCAGATCAACGCGGCGCGATGTCGCTTGAGATAGGGCCAGAGAGTCGCAAGAGCTTTCATGCGTTTTTTTCGAAGGCCAGAGCCCCCGCGGGGTCGGCCGACGATTCTAGCATCGGTCTCGTTTGGCGGACCAGGCGCTCACATCGAGAGGATCGCGCGTCGGGCAGCGGCCGCTTGGATCTGGCCTCGCAAGCGTGGATGGGCGAAGACGCGGACGGCCTTCGTGGCCTCGTCGAACTGCTCGAAGAGAGCGCGCGCTACGGGGGAGAGATCGACCATGCGCTCCGCGCGACCGTGTGCGCGAAGGACTTGGAAGTCCGCGCCGGCGTCCTTTCGCATCGCGAGGTCGACGATCACGTCGTGGCTGCGAATCGAAAGGCCGGTCTCGCGCGAAAGGGCGTGAGCGAGCGCGGCCTCGGCGTCGCGCGGGGCGCCCGCGCGGAATTGCGCAACGAGCTTCTCACGCGCCGCCACGTCCGCCGTCGCGTCCGGATCTTGCGCCGTCGTTCGTGCCTGGAGGGAAAGCACTCGGCGATACATTCCGCGCCGTCCCGAGCGGATGCACGCGAGCAGCTCTTCGGCCGCCATCGCGTGGCTCTCTCGCGCGACGTCGGCAAGCTCGGTGATCGCGCGCTCCTCGTCGCACGCGAGCGGCGAGCCGGCGCCCGCCGCCGGGCCCACGAGCCGATCGGGCGAGAAGCCGGCGTCTTCGATCAGCTCCAGCACCGCGCGCTTCAGCATCGCCATGAACGCGCGGCCGGTGTGATGCCAATAGACCTCGGTGAACATCACGTAGCGTCCGAAGAGGAAGGCCTCTGCGGATGCGCGACCCTTCTCGGTCACCGCGACGTCGCGTCCGTCGGCGCTTGCCGCGAGAGACGCGAGGAGTCGCTGGCGATCGAACGCGCGTCCGTACGGGACGCCGCAGTGCAGGCTGTCGCGGTCGAGGTAGTCCATCTTGTCGACGTCGAGCGGGCCCGAAAGCAGTCGCGAGAGGAGCGCAAATCGCGGCTCGCCGCGTAGGCGGCCTCGCATGAACGCGACGAGCTTCTCCGGTTCGACGCCAAAGTCGTCGCGGACGTGGCGCATCGCCTCGCTCGACGAATCGAGGAGCATCGTCTCGCCCACGGCCTCGTGGTGGAACGCGGCGATGCGGTCGCGCAGATGCGGCAGCGCGGCGAGATCTTCGATGACGTGACTGAACGGATAGTGGCCGACGTCGTGAAGGAGGCAGCCGAGCATGAAGAGCGTCGCGGCTTCTTCGTCGAGGGGAACGGCGCGGCGCTCGACGAGGCCTTGGAGCGCGCGACGGCCGAGCGCGTAGACGCCGATCGAGTGCTCGAGGCGGCTGTGCGTGGCGCCCGGGAACGCGTAGCGGACGAATCCGAGCTGTGGTACGGTCCGCAAGCGCTGCACTTCGGCGGCGTCGAGGAGCGCGAGCACGCGCGGCGTCACCGGCACGTTGTCATCCGGCGGGATGCGGATCGTGCGGCCGGTCGAGTCGCGAAGCTCGGGCGTGATCGTCGGTGCCATGGCGCGACAGCGTCGTTCGCACGCGGCGAGAAATCAAGTCGGAGCCGAGTTACATGGCGCGAATCGAAGGCGTGAGCGATCGACGCGCGGGGCTGCTCACGCGCGTGATCTTCTGGCTCGTGCGGCGAAAGATCGGGCGCATGATCCTCCCCATCCGCGTCGCCGCGCACCAGCCGAAGCTCCTCCGCGGGTTCGCGTTCATGCAGCTCGGGCAGGAAGGAATGCGGAGCATCGATCCGGCGCTGAAGTCGATGTGCCAAGTGAAGGCGGCGATGCGGATCGGGTGCCCCTTCTGAATCGACATCAACTCTGCCGTCGGCAGAAAGCAGGGGCTCACCGAGGAGAAGCTGCGGACGATCGGCGGCTTCGAGGATTCGCCGGCGCTCTCGGAGGTCGAGAAGCTCGCGCTTCGCTACGCCGTCGCGATGACGGCGACTCCCGTGAACGTGCCCGATGACTTGTTCGCCGCGATGCGAAGGCAGTTCGGCGATGCGCCGTTGGTGGAGCTGACGAGCGCGATCGCGTGGCAGAACTACAGCGCGCGCTTCGATCACGCGTTCGCGATCGAGGCCGAGGGCTTCAGCGAAGGCGCGTTCTGTCCGCTGCCTGCGGGGCACGCGACCCGTTCGGTCGCGTGACGAGAGCGTCGTGCTCGACTCGCGAGTCGGCTGTTTGGTAGCGTTCGGAGCGACGTCCCGCCGAGACCGAATGGAGGTGTGCCATGGCCCGAATCCAAGGCGTCACGGACAAGCAAGCGAGTCTCGTCACGCGATTCCTCTTCGGGCTCGTACGGCGAAAGGTCGGTCGCATGATCGAGCCGATTCGCATCGCCGCGCATCAACCGAAGCTCTTACGCGGGTACGGCATGATGGAGATGGCGCAGGAGAAGATGAAGTCGGTCGACGCGAACCTGAAGGCGCTTTGCCAGATCAAGGTCGCGATGCAGATCGGGTGCCCCTTTTGAATCGACATCGGCTCTGCCGTCGGCAGAAAGAACGGGCTGTCCGAGGAGAAGCTGCTCGCGCTCGTCGACTTCGAAACGAGCGGCGCGCTCAGTGACGTCGAGAAGCTGGCGCTGCGCTACGCGGTCGCGATGACCGAGACGCCGGTCGAAGTGCCCGACGCGCTCTTCGCCGAGATGCGGAGCCATTTCGACGTCCCGGAGCTCGTGGAGCTGACGTCGGCGATCGCGTGGGAGAACTACCGCGCGCGATTCGACCACGCGTTCGGCGCCGAGTCCGAGGGCTTCAGCGAGGGCGCGTATTGTCCGCTGCCGGTTGGGCACGCGCAGCACGCGACCGCGAAGCGATCGTGAGGCGCGTTGTCGTCGCGCTCGTCCTCGCGGCACTCTCGCTGTCGTGTCACCGCGGATTCGGGGAGCGCGACGTCCCGATCCCGGCGCTCGCGCCCGATGTCTTCGTGCGCCTCGAACGAACTCCGTGCTACGGCTGGTGCCCGTCCTACGTCGTGACGGTTCACCGCGACGGCCGCGTCGACTACGAGGGCCGAGCGTGGGTGAAGGAAATCGGCCAACGTGCGGCGACGCTTCCGCGTGAGACGTTCGCGAAGGTAGAGGCGTTTCTCACGACCAATCGATTCTGGGAGCTCGAGGACGCGTACCTTCGCGCCGGCGCGACGGACTGCCCGACGGTCATCGTCTCCGCGGCGCGGGCGGGAGCGTCTCCGAAAACCGTTCGCCACTACACCGGCGATGGCGACGCACCCACGCGGCTCGTGGACGTGGAGGACGGCCTCGACGCCCTGCTCGGAACCGAGCGCTGGATCGGCACGTCGGAGGAGCGCGATCGTCTGAGGCGTGACGCGCGCCCGTTGGAAATGGAGTGCCCGGAGCCGACCCTCGCTCCGGACGTCGTTGCGCGACTCGATCGCGAGGCCGGAGACCTCGGACCGGATCCAGCCTACACGGTCACCGTTTTCGAGGACGGTCGCATCCGGTACGACGGCCGCGGCAACGTGTGCACCGTCGGCCGCCGGGAAGCGCGCGCGTCGCCGCGCCAGATGAAGGATCTGCAACGACTCTTCGAGACGTCGGCGTTCTGGCACCTCGACAACGCGTACCTCGCCGACCGGATCACGTGTCGGCCCTGGGTTGTGGTGTCGTGGCGGCGGAACGGGCGAACGAAAACCGTGCGGCACTACGAGGGGGATGAGGAAGCGCCCGTGCGCCTCGTCGACCTTGAGCGCCGGCTCGACGAGCTCCTCGAAACCGAGCGTTGGGTCGGCACCGAACCGGAGCGGGAAGCGCTGTTGAAGCGATAGCGATCGCGAGTTGCTGCGCGAAGACCGGCACGAACGGTGCCAGGTTGGACTCCGGCGGATTGTTCCCCACCTTCGCGGGCAGAGGCACTGGGCGAGCGATCGTCGGCTCTATTTCAGTCTCCAGATGTGCCAATAGGCTGGGGGCAAGCACGCGAGCGCAGTCTCGCGAAGCGCGTCGCTTCGGAGGATCGATGCGATGTCGCGCGGCTCGGGCTCGCGCTCGGCGCGCTCGCCGCAATACGCGATGCACTCGGCGAGCGACGCTCGAAGGCTCGCTTCATCGAGCGCAAGCGAAACGGGGTGGGGCATTCGACGCCTCCGCGAAAGAACGACTACAACCCGTGCGTTTACCCAAACGGCTCGATTGCAGCGAGTCCGTCTTCTGCGACCGTCGCCCAGGCAATGCAGGCCTCTGGGTTCACTTGAATCCCGTTTTCGACGATCTCGGAGAGCCACTCGGGAACCCACGTGATGAGGCACGGATGCGACCAGCCGGCACCGATTTCACCGAAGGCGAGCCACGTGTCCCACGCGGGGATGTTTTCGACGTCGAAGTACCCGTTGGTGACTTGTTCCGCGGCGCCGCAAAACAAGTTGCTCAGCGGGCTGTAGAGAAGAAGGGAACGCGGTCGCACCCACTCGCTTTCGACTTCAGCGTTCGTGACGGCCTTGTCGGTCGTCGATCGCGCCACAAGCTCGCGCCGACGTCGAACGAATTCGAGAAAGCCCGTCGTCAGAAGGAACTGAAAATCGCGGTGCCACTGAGCATACACGGCGTCCCAGTTGCGCACCGGTTTCTGATCCTTCACGCTCTCGAATCCGTGACCGGGACGGAGGGGACCGGCGAGAGACTCGAGCGCCTCCGAGCGAAGGTATCGCGGAAGATCGCCGCTCGCGATTGCACGATGGCCCTCGGCGGGATCGCACCACGCGAGGCAGTCGCGCAGCGATTCCTTCGCCGCAACGACGTCGACCTCTACGACTTTGCCGCTCACGTCAAAGCCTGCCCTGGATTGCGAACCCACCGTCCGTCGGCAGGACCCACGTCAAGTTGCCGACGCACGCAGCGTCGATCGCCGTCTGCATGGACTCCGTCGCCCACCTGGGGATCCAGGCGACCACGACCGGACCATCGCTCGGCCGCGTGGGATGATTTGTCGAGGCGAGCCAGGTGTCCCACGGAGGGAGTTCGTTGAAATCGCAAAGCCCGTTGCTCGCTATTTTGGGTGCCCCGTCCAACACGGAACACGGCCAGTCGACGACGAGCAACGAGCGCGGCCTCGCGAGTTCCTCGTCGATTGCGAGGGACGACGTCACGCCTCGCTCGACGACCAGCCGATGGCGCGTCGCCGCGAACTCGCGAAAGGCGTCCTCGAACGGAAACTCGGGCTCGAACGACAGGCCGGGTGTCTTTGGACTGCGGCGCGCTGGCGGGAGGTATCGAAGCGCGACGTCGCGAAGCGCTTCGCTGCGAAGAACGGTTGCGAACTCACGCTCGTCGGGCATTCGCGTCGCTCGCTCGCCGCAGTACGCGAGGCAGTCACCGAGCGACGCGCGCAAGCTCGAGGCGTCGATGTCGATGCGCGTGAGCTCCATCGACTCCTCCTTCGCCAACGCCGCTAAGTGGGAAAAAGGATCCAGGCTCCGTATGCGTCAGTTGGTGGGGGCTGGCTCCGGTTTTTTCCAGTGCGTGACGATGGGGACCCACTTTTCAGGGTCGCGCGTTTCGTTGCAGAGCTTGATCACGGGGCCGCACGCGTCGCAGGCGCCGTCCTGGCAGGATTCGGTCGTGACCTGCGAGTAGGCTTTGTCGCGCTC
This sequence comes from Planctomycetota bacterium, assembly GCA_016178505.1. GTDB lineage: Bacteria > Planctomycetota > JACOTG01 > JACOTG01 > JACOTG01 > JACOTG01. The sequence goes on along the minus strand of JACOTG010000011.1, from coordinate 9,630 downwards.
TTCCCACAGGTAGCGCTTCTTGACGCCACAGTCGATGTGATCCCACGGCATGGCTTCGCTCTTGTCTCGGCGTCGCGTGACGAAGAAGTCGGGGTCGATGCCCGACTCGGCGCACGCTTCTTTCCACTTGCCGTAGTCGAAGTGCTCGTCCCAGCCGTCGAACTTGCAGCCCTTTTTCCACGCGCGAACGATGACGTCGCCGAGGCGGCGATCGCCTCGCGTGAGCAGGCATTCGAGCATGCTCTGATCGGGGTCGTTGAACTTGTAGCGGATCTTCTGCGACTTGCCGGCTCGCAGCACGTGCTTCCGCTTCTCGCTGAGGAGCAGCGGCGCGTCCATGCCTTCCCACTGGAACGGCGTCCACGGCTTCGGAACGAAGTTCGAGACGGTGACGTTGACCTTCGCCGCCGCTTTGCCGAGCTGCTGTCGCGCGAACGACACGCGATCCGACAAGTGAGCGATCGCCTCGACGTCTTCCTTGCGCTCGAGCGGGTGACCGATCATGAAGTAGAGCTTCACCTGGTCCCAGCCCTCGGCGTACGCGGCCTGCGCGGCCGCGATGAGGTTGTCGTCGAAGATGTCCTTGTTGATGATGCGGCGCAAGAACTCGCTGCCGGTCTCGGGCGCGAAAGTGAGCCCGCTCTTCCGCACCTTGCGAATGAGCGCGGGCACCTCGCGCGTGTGGTCCTCGATGCGCAACGAGGGCAGAGAGACGTCGACCCGGCGCGACTCGAACTCGTCGATGATCTGCGTCATCACCGGCTTCAGGAACGGATAGTCGATCGTGTTCAGCGACGTGAGCGCGATCTCGTCGAATCCCGTGTTGCGATAGATCTCGCGTGCGAGCGACATCACCTTTTCGGCCGAGCGCACGCGAAGCGGCCGCGTGATCATGCCGGCCTGGCAGAAGCGGCAGCCGCGCACGCAGCCGCGCATCACCTCGATCTGCACGCGCTGGTGGATCGCCTTCACGCTCGGCACCACGGGCCGCGTCGGGAAGGGCGCATTCTCGAGATCGACGACGGCCGACGCATGGACGATCGGCGGCACGCCGGGCTCGATGGGGAAGACGCCTTCGAGGCAGCCGTCGCGGCGGAAGCGGTTCTCGTAGAGCGCGGGCGCGTACACGCCCGGCACCGTCTTCGCGATCTCGCGCACGATTGCGGCGCGCGGCGCCCGCTCGCGACGCAGCTGCATCAGCCGCTCGCAGAACTTGACGATCACTTCCTCGCCGTCGCCGGGGAGGAAGAAGTCCACGAAGTCCGCGACCGGCTCCGGCGAGTATGTCGCGTGCCCGCCCGCAACCACGAACGGATGGCTCTCGTCGCGATCCCTCGAGTAGATCGGGATCCCAGCGAGGTCGAGCATGTTTAGGAGGTTCGTGTACGACACTTCGTACGACAGCGAGAACGCCGCCACGTCGTAGTCGCGAAGCGGCGTGCACGTCTCGAGCGTGAAGAGCGGAATCCCCGCGCGCCGCATCTCGGCTTCCATGTCGTCCCACGGCGCGAACGCGCGCTCGCAGACGACGTCGGTGCGGTCGTTGAGGATCGCGTAGAGGATCTGCAAACCGAGGTGGCTCATGCCGATCGCGTAGGTATCGGGGAAGCACATCGCGACCCGGAGGTCGACGCTTCGGTGATCCTTGACGCGCTGGTTGAACTCGCCGCCCGCGTATTGGCCCGGCGTCGTCACCGACGGCAGGATCGTCCGAACGCGCTCGCGTAGCGTCATGTCTGGCCCTCTCGCCCGAACCTCGAAGCACCCCGTCACCGGGCCAGGCGGCCCGAAAGCGGGGCACATAATAGCAGCTTTCCCGTGCGGGATGATCGGCGAGGGCCCGCGCGATCAGCCGCCGCCCTTGTCCGTCGGCGGAATGATGAGGCGCTTCGGCCCGGGCCCGGTCGGCGGGATGATGCGCGGCGTGATGAAGAAGATGAGCTGCGTCGCTGCCTTTCGCGTGCGCGTCGTGCGGAAGAGTGCGCCGAGGATCGGGATGTCGCCGAGGAGCGGAGTCTTCAACACGTCCTCGATGTCCGAATTCGTGATGAGCCCGCCGATGACGTACGTCTCGCCGTTGCCCACCGTGACCACGGTCTTCGCCGAGCGGTTGTTGACGATCGGATTCTGCAGTCCTCGCGATCCGGCGGCGGTGAATCCGACCACTTGCGAAACCTCGGGCTGGACCTCCATCTGGATCGAGTTCTTGCCGGTGATGAACGGGACAACGACGAGCTTGATGCCCGTTTGCTTGAACGTGACGTTGACGATGGTCGTATTGCCGATCGGCTGGAGTTGCGATACCGGCACTTCCTGACCGGTGACGATCTGGGCCGGGTAACCGTTCAGCACGGTGATCCGCGGTGCAGACAGGATTTCCGCGTAGCCGAGCTGCACGAGCGCTTGAATCAGGACGCTGATCTGGATGTCGCTTTGGATCGTGCCGAGGTCGAGCAGCTGGCCCTGGAACGCCGAGTTCGTGACCTGCGCCAAGAGCGAGTTCGCAGAGTCGAAGCGGCCGGTTGCCGTGTTGAAGATCGTCTGGTCGTTGCCCTTCCCGTTGCCCTTGTTCTCCGCGAATTGAGTGACGGCTCCGAGCTGGAAGTCGTCGGTGGACGTGATCTCAACGATCTTGGCTTCGATCTCGACGAGCGGCACCTGTCCTTCGATGAGGTCGACGAAGTCGTCGATCGCCTTCATCTGGTCCTCGGTCGCGCTCACAATCATCAAGTCGTAGATCTGGAAGTCCTTCTCGGCCTTGTAGGTCTCGGTGCCGGTCTTCACCGTGATGGCGCCAAACGGAAGCTTCGCTTGATTTTGAATGAGGTCCTGCACGACGGCGCCTCGGCCGACGCGCAGGTAGTAGAACTTGGTGAGTGTCCCGTCGGGGTTGTGGAAGATCTTCCCTTCGTAGATGGGGAGGGGCGCCGTCACGGTCGGCGGAGGGGAGACGTTGAGTTCGGTTGCCGGGTGTTCCCGAGTCGAAACGCAGCCCGCCGCCGCCGCGAGAACCACGGCGAGGCGGGCGATCAGCGGTCCGGCTTCCCCGCTGCTCCCCGATGAGAGCCCCATCCCGTCCCGATTCAGGGTTTGAACTTCTTGTTGACCGCCTCGGTGAGATCGGCAACGTCGACGCCGTTCGCAGTAATGCCGCCCGCTTCGGTCACGAGATCATGGCTGCCTGCCTTGGCGACCTCGCCGAGCGCTTTGTTGAAGTCCTTGTTGGCCTGCTCGAGGAGGATCCAGTACTTCGCGTCCTTTTCCGTCAAGCCGTCGGTCTTGATCTGCTTGTAGGAAGGGATGTTCTTGAAGACCTCGGCGGTGTTCACGGTGGCGGCTTTCGTGAATTTCTGTGCGTTGCCAAGGAGCACCATTTGCTCGTTGACGGTGATCTTCTTGTCGCCATCCGGCGCACCAGTGGCCCAAGCCACGGCACCGATCAGATTCAGAAGCACGCACCAAACGATCAGTCGCCGAGCCATGCTATCCTCCCGTTCAACTCGTCGTGGACGAAAATCAACTCGCCGTGGGGATCACATCGGCAGTTGCATTGAAACTCCCAAAGCTCTCCGTCGGAGAGCACCCTCGTCAGGGCAGGGCGCTTTGCACAGGCTGTACCAATGCTCGCGGCGGCCGGTCACGCGACGGGGCAATCCGAATATAAGCTCAAAATTTTAATGGCTTTAAGAAACCAGTCAAATGGGTGACCCAATGTCCAAAACCTATGAACTAGCCATCGCAATTCGCATATCGCGTCATTAATAGCCACGTCGATTTCGCGCCATGGCGCAATAGTTTGGTCTTTGTTGGCATCCTTGAACGGTCTCAAGAGCGAGGTGCCGCGATCGATCGAGTCGGCGTGACGTGATGTCGGGATCGGTGGCAACGGCGGCCAGAAGTGAGCGGCCGTCTAGAGGGATCGAGAGAGCGGTTCGTGCAGAACAGCATCGCCGGTTCAGGTTTCCCCGGCCGAGCTGCCGAAGAGAATTGCCGTCTACGCAAACCGGACGGAGGGATCGGTGACTTACGACGACGAAAAGAAATGGTGCCCCAAGTGTCGACGCTACGTGAAGTACCTCCAAAGCTACAACTCCTCGTATTGCAGCGTGTGTGGTGAGAAGGTCCTCCTGTTCAACGACGAGGATTGGGCCAAGTTCAAGAAGAGCCTCCAGAAGCCAGACGGCTCCGCACCCCCCGGCGCCATGCCGAAACAGCCGCCGTCCGACTCGACGACGGGTGCCCGTTGACGGCGCGGTGTTGACGCATCGGTTATGATCGCGAGCTTTCGGGCGTCGCAATCGCGCAACCCGCGCGACTAGTTCATAAGGATCCCGCGGATGATCAAGGCCGTGCTCTTCGACATGGGCAACACGCTTCTCGAGTTCGAGACGGAGCCTTGGCCCGTCCTCGCCGAGAGAGCCTTGCGGTCGGTTCATGACTCTCTCGAACGCGATGCGGCGTCGGCGAAACTCCCGCCGTTCGTCGAGTTCACGGCGATGTTCACGGAGATCGTTCGCGCCGAAGAAGCGCGAGAAGAGGGACGTGAAGTTCCGCTCGCCCTGAGCCTCAAGAAGTTGCTCGAGCGAATCGGTGCGAGCACGCATCGCGATCGGCTCAATGCACTGATGATCCGCCATTACGAGCCGGTCGTTGCGCAGGTCTCGATCTATCCGGACGCGCTCCAAACTCTGGTGCGGCTCCGCTCGAACGGTTTCCAAGTTGGACTCGTTTCCAATACGCTTTGGCCGAAGGAGTTTCACCTCCGCGACCTCGCGCGCTACGAGATCCTCCACCTGTTCGATTCGATGGTCTTCTCGTCGGAGCTGGGTTGGGCGAAACCTCATCCGCAGATCTTCCGCCGCTGCTTGGAAGACCTCGCCGTCGATGCCTCGGAGGCCGTCTTCGTTGGCGATCGATTCGACGCTGACGTCGAAGGGGCGCAACGCGTCGGCATGCGAGCGATCCTCAAGACCCATCCGCAACGCACTCCGATCGACCGCGTCCGCCCGGACGCCGTGATCGATCGCCTCGGCGAAATCCTGCCCCTTCTCGAGACCCTCGATCGAGCGCCGGCAGCGTCCGCGTCGAAAGCCAGCCGTAGGCGTTGACGGCCGCCGGCTGACGCGCGTAATCCAGTTCTCGCGATCGAGTGCTGAGGCGGACCGGCAATCGTTGACGTTCGCCGGCCGCGCCCCTTATTCTCTCCCCGTCGATTCGTTTCCGTGGTGCGAGATCGACGTGCGGTGACGCGCAGAGCCCGGAACCGGGCGCGCATCCTTCGATTCTTCTCCGTGCGGCGAGAGCAACGGGAGGTCGGGCCGATCGGGAAGCCCCTCGAGTTCATGCCCGACGCGGGTTCGCGACCGACGTCCTTGAATCGAATCGACGTCATTGCCCTGGCTTCCGCGTTCCTCGTCGGGCTAGCCCTTCGCCTCCATTCACCCAACCCAGAGTCCGTCTGGCTCGACGAGGCGAATTCGGTTCTCATCGCCGTTCGGCCGCTGCCCGAACTCATCGATGCGCTGACGCGAGACGGCAATCCGCCGCTCTACTACATCCTTCTGCATTTCTGGGTGAAGCTCTTCGGGGAAGGCGAGGTCGCGCTTCGAACGTTGTCGGCGATCCTCGGCGCGCTTCTCGCGCCCGGCGTCTATGTAGTCGCGCGACGTTCCTTCGGCCGTGCAGCAGCGGTGGTCGGGGCGACGTTGGCGGTCGCGTGGCCGCTCCACATCTATTACTCGCAGCAGATCCGGATGTACTCGGTGCTCCCGCTCGTCGGGCTTGCGTTCGTCGCAGCGCTTTTGCGCGCGCTCGAGCGCGGCGACGCTTCGAAGTGGCGCGCCTGGGCACTGGTCGTCGTCGCGGCTCTGGCCACGATCTGGACGCACAACTACGGCATGTTCCTCGTCGCCGCGGCGCCCGTCGCGTGGCTCGTGCGCGGCCCGCGAACGCAACGCACGGCGACGCGCGTCGCGCTCGCAATGGTCGCGATCGGCGTGATCGATCTCGTGTGGTTCCCGGTCGTCCTCCGGCAAGCGTCGAGCGGCGTGGGCTCGTGGATTCCGGCGAACTCGCTGATGGTGGAGCAAGCCGCGCCGCTGCATTCGCTGCCGCTATACTCACTGCTCGTGTTCGGCGCGGGGTACGACTATCCCTTCTATCTCCAAGCCTTGGGCGGAACTTCAAAGGTGGCCCCGGTGGCTTTGGCTTGGCTTGCCATCGTCGTCGCCGGCTCCGCGTTCGTCGTTGCGGGCGACCGCTCGATTCGGACGAAATGCCTCGCGCTCCTGATTCTCGCGCTGGCGCCGATCGTCGTGCCCTATGCGATCTCGTCGTTCTCGACGTCGATCTACCTGGTCGGCCGCTACGAGATGGTGGCGTACCCAGCCTTCGTGCTGATCGTGGCGGCGGGCGGCGAATCGGCTTGGCGTCGATGGGGCACGGGGCGTGCGGCGACGGTCATCGTGCTCCTCGCGTACGTCGGTCTCGCCGCGGCGACTCTCTGCCGCTACTGGGAGCGGATACCGCCGCGGTTCGACGAGAAGATGGCCGGCGTGATCGCGAGCCGTGCGAGCGACGGGGACGTGGTGCTGACCACGGGATTGGCGCGCGCACCCGTCGAGTACTATTTGCGTCGCCTCGGATGGAGCGAGCGCCTTCGCATCGAGTCGTTCCCGCATTCCGTTGGCGATCATCTCGGCTGGATCGACCGAACCGAGTTCGTCGCAGCGGACCTCGGACGTGAGGCGGGAGATGTGGTCACCGGTCTCGCGGGTTTTCGCGGAACCGTCTTTCTAGCCGGGCAAGGCGGCGTCGATACGAAGGTGTTGATGGACCAGCTCGACGCGCACGCGACCTCGGGCCAAGAGCTCCTGCGAAACGAGACCTACGGCCTGGTCGAGTACCGGTTCGCACGATGAACGCTCGTCGAATCGTCGGGCCGATCGCCATCGTCTTCACGGCCGTCGCGTGTTACGCGAACGCAATCGGAAACGGATTCGCGCTCGACGATTCCTTCATCTTCAACAATCCGGTGGGGCTGCGCCTCGGGAATCTGTTCCAGCTCTTCGCGACGCCTTACCACTTCCAATCGGTCAGCGGGCTCTATCGTCCGGTGACGCTCGCATCGTTCGCCATCGACCATTCGCTCTTCGGCGATGGGGCAGCCGGCTTTCACGCGACGAACGTCCTCCTGCACGCGATGACGTCGCTTCTCGTGTGGCGGCTCGCGCGGCGATTCCTGCCCGACGCCGCGGCGCTGGGTGCGGCGCTTCTCTTCGCGATGCACCCGATCCACACCGAGGCGGTGACGTACGTGAGCGGCCGCGCGGACGTGCTCGCGACGCTCTTCGGAGTGGCCGCGCTCCTCGTCCGCCCGATTCCGTCGGCGATCTTTTTCCTGCTCGCGATCCTGTCGAAGGAGGGCGCGATCGCGATCCTCCCCGCGATGCTCTTGCTGCGCTGGCTCGAGCGCGAGGAGCGGCCGTCGATGCGGCGCCTTGCGGTGGGCGTCCTCCCGCACGTGCTCGCGCTCATCGTTTTTTTCGTGGCTCGCGCGGCCGTGCTCGGATCGCCGATCGGTCTCGATGCGAGCGCGATTCCGACGCTCGACAATGCCACCGCGGCGGCGCCCGCTGCCGGTCGCATCGCCACGGCTTTCGGAGTGTTCGCGCGATGGGCTTTTCTTCTCGTGTTTCCCCTCCAGCTCTCGGCGGACTATTCCGCGTCGCAGATTCCCGTCGTCGGATTTGGCGATGCGCTCGCGCTCGCCGGTCTGGCCCTCGTCGTCGTCGGCGTGATCGCGGCGTGGGGCGCCCGACGCCGTGCTTCAGCCGTCACGTTCGGCGTGGCGCTGCTCCTGCTCGCGTGGCTGCCCGTTTCGAACGTGGTCTTGCCGATCGGGACGCTCATGGCCGAGCGACTCCTATATCTGCCGTCGGTCGGATTCTGCATTGCCGTGGCCACGCTCTTCGTGAGGCACCCGCGCGTTGCGCAGGCGCTCGGCGTCGTGGCGCTGCTCCTTCTCGGTGTTCGAACGATCGTCCGCAATGCGGACTGGAAGGACGACCTCACGATCTACACCGCCGCGTCGCGGACGACGCCCCGCGCCGCGCGAAGCCACGCGATGCTCGCATACTCCTCGCTCGATCTCGCGAAACACACCACCGACGCCACGTTGCGCAGCGAGCATCTCGCGCGCGGCGAGCGTGAAGCGCGTGCGGCGATTCGACTGCACCCCGAGTACGGAAGGGCTTACCTCTATCTCGGGTCGATCCTCGCGATGCAGGGGCGCCGATCGGAGGCGGCAGCTGCCTTTGCTGCCGCCGATGCGAACGAGGTTCCCGATCGCGTCGGGCTCTGCACGTCCTGGCTTGCGCTCGCCGGGGACTACCGCAAGAGTGCACTCGAATCGCTTGACGCCGGCGATCGCGACGGGGCGGAGTCGGATGCGGAAAAAGCGTACGCGATCGTGCGCCGAGCGGTGGCGAGCAAGCCGGACGACTTTCTCGGCGACGAGCTCTTCCATCTCACGAACGTCTCGCCCGAGGAGCGAGCGGATCGCCTCGACGCTGCTGCGGACGCTTTTCGGAAGGCCGGCCTCCACGAAGCCGCGGATTCGCTTCACGGCGCGGCCGAGGCTCTCCGAACGGCCTTTCAATAGCTTCAAGCCCATCGCCACCACGATCCGAAAGAGGATTCGAGCGCGTCTCACGAGGCCGCGCAGCCATGTGGCCTGCCCGAGAGTAGCTCTTGGTTGACGCTCGATTTCAGAGACGGCTAGAATCCGCGGGCCTTTCCGACCGCCCTTTCCCGGAGGAGACGAGACATGCCCCAGTCGGCGACGAGTCGCGGTCGAATCTACGCGAACGTGCTCGAGACGATCGGGCGCACGCCCGTCATTCGTCTCAACAAGGTGGTCGGGAAGACGCGCAGCACCGTGCTCGCGAAGGCCGAATTCTTCAATCCAGGCGGCAGCGTCAAGGATCGCATTGGCCTCGCGATGATCGAGGACGCCGAGAAGAGCGGCGTGCTGCGACCCGGTGGCCTCGTCGTGGAGGGCACGTCGGGCAATACCGGCATCGGGCTCGCGATCGCCGCGGCGATCAAGGGCTACAAGTGCGTCTTCACGATGCCCGACAAGATGTCGATCGAGAAGGTGAAGCTCTTGAAGGCGTTCGGCGCCGAGGTGATCGTGACGCCGACCGCCGTCCCGCCCGAATCTCCCGAGTACTACGTGAACGTCGCGAGGCGCGTCGCCGAGGAAACGCCCGGATCTCTGCTCGCGAACCAGTTCTACAACCCGGTGAACGCCGAGGTTCACTATAGAACGACCGGCCCCGAAGTCTGGGAAGACGTCGGCGGCCAGGTGACGCACTTCGTTGCGGGTGCGGGAACCGGCGGCACGATCAGCGGCGTCGGGCGCTACCTCAAGGAAAAGGATCCCCGCATTCGCGTCGTGATGGCCGATCCGGTCGGCTCGATCTTCCGCGAGTACAAGGAGACCGGCCACAAGGGGCAGGGCACTCCCTACAAGGTCGAAGGCATCGGCAACGACAAGATCCCGACGAACGTGCACTTCGACGTCGTCGACGAGGTTCGTAGCGTCACCGACAAGGATTCGTTCCACAT